>JBDSIH010000081.1:0-4901 GCA_039918055.1 Chthoniobacterales bacterium | reverse complement strand
CAGTGTCCGATACCAATGCTTCTGCCCGTGTTGCCAGCCCATCCAGCGCCGCCGCCAGCCGTGATATACGGAGCGAGGTTCCATGCGCAGATTGGATAGCGGAAGTAAGCATCACCGAGAACGATGTTCTCAGCTACGCCACGGTTGCTATACCAGAGACCTTCAATGCCAACACCGAAGTATTTAGCAAAGAAGAAGTTGAGGGCTGTTCCGCCGCCAACACCTGAATGTAGTGTGTTTCCCCGTGCAGCTACACCGGCAAAGAATCCATCAATCTGGAATTCTGTGTCGCGGAAGTTGCAAGGTGTTTCGATAATGACTGTTTTTTTGTCAGCAGTTGGTGTTCCAGCCAGGGCGGGAAGCACAGCAACGGCTAATGCAAATAATGATGTTAAGGCAATTTTCTTCATAGAAGTAGGTTGGTTACAAGGGCGGAAGATATAGTCTTATTAACACCTTACAAGAACTTTTTTAACTTTTTTGCCTGACTCATGCCGTTTTTTTAAGAGGGAAAGAGTGGAGTATTGTGCCCTTATAACCCCGCAGGGGCAAGCCCTGACCGTGCTTCGGGCTTGCGATTGGTCAATAATCCGTCTTCATTTCACCCTTACACCTCTCTTATATATAATATGGCTGTTTGCTCTGATAAATGGATTCGCCGCATGGCGCTGGAAAAGGGAATGATCGAGCCTTTCCAGGAAAGGCAGGCTCGTTCTGAAGATGAAGGGCATCGTGTAATTAGTTATGGGTTATCCAGTTATGGATATGACCTGCGTGTTTCCGATGAATTCAAAGTCTTCACGAATGTCTTTAATACGGTAGTCGATCCCAAGGCCTTTGATGCGAAGTCCTTTGTCGATATGAAGACGGACATCTGCATTGTGCCTCCGAACTCCTTTGCCCTGGCCCGCAGTGTGGAGTATTTCCGTATTCCCCGTGATGTGCTCACCATCTGTGTGGGGAAATCCACCTATGCCCGATGCGGAATTATCGTGAATGTGACTCCTTTTGAGCCCGAATGGGAGGGACACGTCACCCTGGAAATCTCCAATACCACCCCGCTTCCGGCCAAAATCTACGCGAATGAGGGTCTTGCCCAAGTGGTATTTTTCCGCGCTGAAGAGGAATGCGAAGTCAGCTATGCCGACCGCGAGGGGAAATACATGAAGCAGCGCGGGATTACCATCCCTCGAATGTAGCAGTATGGAACCGGATACTTCCGGCAAGGATCCGGTAATTAATCACGCAGAGCTGATAACGGCCATTGACCGTTGTCTTGACGGCGCCCGTGGCGCGGGATTTCCGCTACAGGAAGCACTTAACAGCCTCGGAGACGCGAGCTATTGTTTCGTCTGCATTCTGATGAGCGTGCCTTTTTTACAGCCCTTTTCGCTGGGGCCTCTGACAATGGCCAGCGGGCTGGCCTGCGGCGTCATCGGCTGGCAAATGATGTGTGGCCATGCGGTTCCGCAGCTTCCGAAAAAAATGGGCGGACTGCGAATTCACGGAAAAGGCTGGATCGCCGTTCTCCTGTTCTGCAAAAAATCCCTGATCTTTCTTCACCGCTTCACGCGTCCGCGCATGCAGCATCTCGTAAGCGGAAGCCGGGGTATAAAACTCACGGGCCTCCTTGTGGGGATCGGCGGCATATTGATTGCCCTGCCGTGCTTCAATCTTCCGCTGAATAATACGATTCCCGCGTTGATGGTTTTTTTCGCCGCGGTAGCGCTGCTGGAGCAGGACGGATTTTTAATCTTCGTCTCAATCTTCTGGGGTGTGATGACGGTTCTTTATTTTACCATCGTCATTTTTCTGGCGCTGTTTTTCGGCACGCAGATTTTCACTTGGCTGCATCACTATCTTCCGCACTGGTTGTAGCAGTGCCCTCGGGGCGGAAGTCCCGGTTCAGCACGTCATCCAGTTCATTCACGGCGGTGGTAAGCTGGTTGCGAAGTTCCAGGATTTCCGGATCGGCAGACAGTTCCACCGGGGTAGCCATGATCAGCTTATAGCGTTTGGTGAACGGTCGTTTGCCATTGGTATTTCCCATCCGCTCAAAAAGCGCATTCACGGAGTCCACTTTCCCGATGGTATCATGAATTTTTTCCAGTGCCGCTTCCTCCGTAATTTCTCCCGAGGCCACGCGCCTTAACTGTCGGCATTCAAAAAGCCTGCAGCGCTGCGGGCGATGCTCGTAAATCGTGCAGTGGGAATCGCGATGCGCCTGGCAGGGCTGGATGAGGGATTGCGCCCGGTCTTTATACTTTAGTTTCAGGCCCAGCGAAAGAAGCTCCTTGGGCGACTCCCCTGGTTGCAGGCGAACGGTGTGAAAAAGGACGCCATTGCAGCACATTCCACAGGCAGCGCAAAGACGGGAGGCTATGGAATCATGTGAGGTCACAGGGAGTAAGGTAAGCATTACAGATTCCGGGATCAATGCTCCTTGGGATAAATATTGTGTGGGCTTCCCAAGAAGGACGTTTTGGTGTAGCGTTTATCCCATATGGCAAATCCTCTTTTTAATGACAAGGTGATCGAGAGTGCAGGAAGCTCAGCGGAAGCGATGACGGTTTCCGGCACGATCGGAAAATCAATTCTCCTTACTTTAATAACCGTGGCTACAGCCTTCATCGGATGGAGCTATGTTCCATTTCCGGTTGCCATCATCTGCGCCATCGTCGCGATGGTTGTAGCGTTCATTACATTTTTTAAGCCGACGACTTCGCCCATAGCCGCACCGGGGTACGCAATTCTCGAGGGTCTTTTTCTTGGATCCATCTCCGCCTTTTATACTCAGAGGTACGGAAACGGTATTGTCCTTCAGGCATTGATGCTGACATTCGGTATTCTTTTCATGATGCTGGTGCTTTATCAGACACGGATTATCCGGGTAACGGAGAAGTTTCGCTCCGTCATCATTATGGCAACTTTAGGAATTGGGCTTCTTTACCTTGTCAGCATGGTTGCCGGGTTCTTTGGTGCGAACCTCACCTTCCTTAATGGGGGCACTACTTTCAGCATTGGACTGAATGTTTTTATCGCCGTTATCGCTTCGCTGAACTTCCTGCTGGATTTCGACACGATTGAACGCGGTGCGGAAGCCCAGGCGCCAAAGTATATGGAGTGGACGGCAGGGATGGGTCTGCTGATCACAATAATCTGGCTGTATTTGGAAATACTCCGCCTTTTGGCTCAGCTTCAGCGGCGCTGAGGAATGTTATGCCTCCCGCTCTGCCAGGATCGGGAGGTTTTCACCAAAGTAGTAGCGCAGCATCGTGCTGGTAATTTGGCGGGGGATTTGCTGTAGTCACCCTTCGCTTTCGCCGTATCATGAAAAAATCAAGAAACCTAGTTATTGGAAGTTTTTGTATGCTTGTCGTTGCCAGCTCGGTGCTGCACGCGGCGGACAGCTCTATCACTGTAGACAATCAGACCGGGTATATTCTCGCGAAAGAGAATGCGAACGATAAGCGGCAGATCGGAAGCCTTACGAAAATAGCCACGGCAATGGTCGTGCTCGATTGGCTGGAACTTTCCAAGAGTGATCCAAGTGCCACCGTAACGGTGCCGAGTGAAGCGCTGGCCGTGGGTGGAGTTAATCCTGCGGGGCTAATGGCAGGAGATGAGATCTCCGTGCGCGATTTGCTCTACAGCGCACTCGTGGCATCTGATAACGTGGCTGCACAGACGCTGGCTTATCATGTCGGCTCCAAGTTGCCGAACCGTAAGAAGCTTACGCCGGTGGAAAATTTTGTCGTTCAGATGAATTCACTGGCCCGCTATGTCGGCATGAAGCACACGCTTTTTCTGAATCCGTCGGGAATGGATAACTTTGAAGGCACGCTGCCTTATTCTACCGCCATTGATGTGGCGAAGCTCACCCGGTTTGCTTATACGAAGGCAAGTTTCAAATTTTACGTTTCTCAGAAAACCCGGGAAATTCATTTGCGGCGTGGCGGTTCCGAGATGGGAATTGCGATTCAAAGCACCAATGCGCTTCTGGGTGAAGAAAATATCGACGGCGTAAAGACCGGCCGCACCTCTCATGCAGGAGACTGTATCGTTCTCTCCTCGCAGAAGGCTCCTGAAAGCCGCAAGGAAGGGGAGCAGGTGGTCATCACTCCACGGCGGATTATTACCGTGATTCTTGCCTCTCCGGATCGCAATGCAGAAGGTCTTCAAAAAATCCGGACAGGGTGGCTTCTTTACGATCAGTGGGCGGCTAAAGGGCGGCACGTGAATCGGAGCGAAGCGCTTTAATCAATGGCAGCGCAAAAACGCATCGGCGTTCTGACAAGTGGCGGCGACTGTCCCGGACTGAATGCCGTGTTGCGCGGAGTAGTGCGCGCAGCGGATAATCTTAACTGGCAGGTTGTCGGATTTCGGGATGGCTTTGAGGGGCTTCTGCCCCCCAGCGATTATATTGTCCTCGACCGCTGGAATACGGCGGGAATCATGCACCTCGGGGGAACGATGCTCGGCACGACAAATCGTGGCCATTTTGTAGCGAAGGTCGGATCCGGCTCCCGTGCGCTCATCCCGAAGGACATTATCGAAAAGGCCCGTCAGACACTTAAGGATCTGGATATCTATGCCCTGATCGTCGTTGGCGGCGATGGCTCCATGATGACGGCGCAGCAGCTGCATGAAGAGGGCTTTCGCGTAATTGGTGTGCCGAAGACAATCGATAACGATCTTGAGGCAACGGCGATGACTTTCGGATTTGATTCCGCTGTGGCCTGCGTAGCGGACGCACTCGATCGCCTCCATACCACTGCTACAAGTCACAAACGCGTCATGGTTCTCGAAGTGATGGGCCGCCATGCGGGCTGGATCGCGCTGTATGGCGGATTGGCTGGCGGGGCGGACATTATTCTCATACCTGAAATACCCTTTGATCT
>JBDSIH010000080.1:0-3082 GCA_039918055.1 Chthoniobacterales bacterium | reverse complement strand
GGCGCACGCCAGTCTTCAGGACCTGGCCCTTTTTGTTTTTACACCTGATGAGGTAGGGATGTTCCCTAAGCATCCCATTATTCAAACGGCACGAGATTCGTCCCCACATCCCCGCATAGAGAATCCTGTAGCCGCCGCCGTGAGGCGGTGGAGGGCGTGATGCCGTTTACCGATGCTGCTCCACGTGCTTACGCACGCGGCTACGGGGAAGCTTCCCACAAATGGAAATTTGATTTGGACACGGCATCTCCTGACGTTGCCAACATTGAGAAGTGGGAGGCTTAGGGATAAGCCGCCCTAGCGTATTAAAAATTATCCCGGCACGGTGCCGCGACGCACGGCTTTGAGATAATAGAAGAGCCGCACCGTCAATACGATCAGAAGCACTACGGTGAAAAAAATACCCTGGTGCACGGAGGAAAAAGCGTGGCTCCACAGGGTGCGAGGATCGATCACTCCCGTGCCACCGCTGATGACCCAGCGCACCGTCCAGTATATCCAGCCGCATCCGAGTCCCGCCGGAATAAACGCGTAGCATGTAAGCGTTAAAGTCGCAAACGGCCCGCGCAAAATATGCGGCAGGTACATGAACAGCACCGGAAAAAACAACACGATCGGAATATAGACCGCCAAACCCGGGGGTGCGTAAGGATGCATCGCTATTATATTACGCCTGTTTGCACAAAATAAAATCCCGACAGTAATTATTTATTATCGTGATGCTTGTGCGTCCACGGCAACACGCCGTCGGCGGTGAGAAGCGGGCCATTCCACGTGCGAAGCGCGCGGATTTCACGATCCACCGCAAGAATCGAGAGCGTGCTCGTTCCGAGCAGAAGGTGCTGGCCATTGATCGCGGGGAAGTCGACCCAACGGCATGCCAGCACGCGCAGAAAGTGACCGTGCGAAAATAAAACCACATCGCCCTCGACTGCCGCGATGCGTTTTACCACACGATCCGCCCGCGCGGAAATCTGCTCAATCGTTTCGCCATTCGGGCACGGATGCGTAAAGACCGTCCACCCCGGCACCGTCTTGCGAATGTCCGGAGTAGTCAAACCTTCGTAGTCGCCGTAGTCCCATTCCTGAAGATCCTTGTCGACTTGCACCTGATCGCCAAGCCCTGCGAGATGTGCGGTATCCTGCGCACGCTTCATGGGACTGGACAGTACGAGATCAAATTTCACCTGCCTGAAAACGGGAAGAAACTCCTCCGCCGCCGCGCGCCCTTCCGGCGTGAGCGGAATATCCGAACGCCCGGTGTGTCTGCCATTCATCGCCCATTCAGTCGCGCCGTGTCGGATAAGGTAGATCATAGGAGGATAGGTGCTTATTTTTAGAAGCCAGCGAATGCCGTGGCAACTTTATTCCCACATACACTTTAATGGAAGAGGATTAGACTCCGAACCGTGATTATCGGAAATGATCCCTTTTCATCTATTTGCAACATGACATCGCTGGTATGACGCATTACAATAACTGCACCCCCGATTGCCAAATGCTCAAAGCCCTCCAGCGCTTTAATCGAATTCTGACCGGAGTGAATGCACTCATCTTCGGCAACACGCTGTTTTTTGCACTCTGGACAATATGCTCCGTGGCCTTCTACCAGTTACCGCGCTTGCCCGCTTCATCATCCGATACGCCCGACACATTCTCCCCCCTATTCGAAAGTATAATCGGCAAAGCTCCAACGCAGACCAGCATTGAAAGCCTGAATTGGGAAGGCCGCATCCTGCTATGGCAGATCATCGGCGTCATCCTGATGTTTCTACTCGGATTGGCCTACGCCTGCATTCAACTCCGAATAATCAATAAAGATAAAGACCGCATTCCGAACGCAGCGGATTTCAAAAGCTTTGTCATCCGCTATGTCCGCGTAACTCTGGGAATCAGCTTCCTCCTCACGTTTGCGTGCATCGCGATCTTCCTGTGGCTCCGATTTACCAAACCCCTGAGCATTCCAAACCAGGCCATCCTCGATGCCGTATCAAAGCGCGAGGACACATTGCTTTACGCAATAGATGTAGTCTTCAATATCCTGTGGATTCCCTTCGTATTTCACGCTGTCTACACCCTGCTCCATCAATTCCACCTTCTGAAAAAACAGGAATCGGTAGCCTCACCCACTCAAGCGCTCCCAGCGCTGGCGGATGACTTCGCCTAACCCGCCCCTGCCTACTTCTTCAGCAACGGCTTCCCGTATTTCACGAAAAACTCGTTTTCAAAAACACCGTCGGGATCGTAGAGCTGCTTGAAGCGGAAAAACTTTCGCGCCTGCGGGTAGCCGCGCTTGAATTGCTCGAGCGTCGCGTGCGGGCGGTAAGGCAGGTAGTAGGTTCCGCCGCAGTCCAGCGCCACATCGATCAACTCGCGCGTGAAATCCCGCATGGCATTTTCCGCGGCCTCGTCGCGTTTCTGGTGGAAGAGCATCACAAGGCCAAATACCTCTTCGCGGGCGTAGCATAGAAAAGTGTCCTCATCCGGCTCGACATTCCGCACGGTGATATTCAGCAGATCGGGCTTATGACGAAGAAAAACCGGACGCGCTTTCTTGATGAATTCCCAAAGTCGTTCTGTCGGAATAAAATACTCGTGCAAAATTTCCGTAGCATCAGGATCGCGATTGGCAAACCACTCCGATGGCTCATTCATGATTTGGTTGCGCGTCAGGCTGCTGCCGCCTTTTTGGCCCACTAGTTTCTCAAGCTGCCAGCGCAGATTTTTCCCGTAATCGCTTCCCACACTGCCGCGAAAGACAAGACGCTTCAGCGTGCTTTCTTCACTGGCGCGCAGCGGTGCCTTCAACAACTCCGGCGATGGCGCTTTACTTCGTTTCAGCAAAACGACGACGGCCTCATTCAGAAAAGAACCGGGAGCCACGCTGATGCGGCCGTATGCCATGCCCGCATCCTTGCGCTGCGTGAGGCTGTGATAAATCTGCGAGTAATTTGCGGGAACAATCTCATACGCTTCTGCGGAATAAAATTCATTCGACACGACCCGCAGCTTCGCCTCCAGGATCACGCCAAATAATCCATAGCCGCCCAGCACGAGAGAAAACAACTCCGGGTTCTCCTTC
>JBDSIH010000079.1:0-2150 GCA_039918055.1 Chthoniobacterales bacterium | reverse complement strand
CGACAAGCTCAACACTCCCTGGGGGACAAACTATACAAGTTTTGATGAAGTTCCGCTTCCCCATAAACCCGAAGACAGTATTGCCGCGTGGTTTGCTTTCCGGAAATTCAGCGGAATGGAACTGGTCAGCCTTATCGCAGAAAAAGCAAAACTCGTCAGCGAGCGAGATCCAAAGCATCGGCCTTCGAATGGACAATCCTCCACTCTCAGCATTGTTTCGCCGACCTTTACCTCTTCCGGACCGCTAGATTTTGAAGACCTGATAATCACCGGGTTTGAAAAGTCGCCCAATTTTGGCTGGGATTCCTACAGTACAGAGGATTCCTTCATCGGCAGCGATCTGGATTTCATACTGAGCATTGCCAAAGATAAATCGGTGACAAATAGCGAATGGGACGTGCACACGCATGATCCCCGCATTGCCAGCCGTTCCTATTGGGCAATGGTCGGCAAGGGAATCAAGGGAATCTCTACCTACCAGATGCAGGATAATCCCGTCCATTGGGGATACCCTTTCTGGGCGATGTTGAACATTGACTTTACCCCGAGCCCAAAAATGGCCGCTATCGCCCAGGCGAACCATGAGATTCATCACCTTGAGCCCTTGCTCATGGGAGCCAAGCCGCAGTATTTTTCCAAGCCCATTGCCCTTTACTATAGCCGCATGGATCTCTCGCTTCCCCAGACACTGCTGGATCTTTACGGAACGCAGGTCGACAGCCCCTATCGGGTTTATGGAATTCTGCGCGGCATGGGATATCCCGTACGCTGGATAACCCCTCGCCAGATCGAAGCAGGCGAGCTTAAGGATGTAGGTGCGCTTGCATTGATCGACGTCAAATATGTGCCGCAAGCCGCCGCTCAGAAAGTGGCGGATTGGGTTCAGGCAGGTGGATGTATTATCGGTGATCAATGGCCGGGCATCTTCGACGAATATGGTCGTCCGCAAAATACCATTGCCCAAATGTTTGGAGTTCGTGCGAAGAGCAACTCCGAAGTGGCAACCAAAAAGACGAGCGTGAAGGATGCAAAAATGGCGCTTCAGGAAACCAGCACCACACTTTATGGCGTGGAGCCAAGCGTGCTCCGTGCATTGAATACCGGAAAAGATATCAGTAAATCCGTGGATGAAATGTACGAACAATGGGATGCAACACACCCCATTGCCAAAGAGCTGGGAAGATGGCACCTCTCCGGCTATGGATACACCAGCGTGGAATGCACGGCAGGCAGTGTCCTTGGAATGGCCGCAGGAGGTCCCGGGGTAGCCGCATTGGTCGTCAATGATTACGGTAAGGGCCATACGCTTTACAGCGCCCTCATGCTGGGAACCTGCTATGATGCAGGCCCCATCCGCTATGAGTGGGACAGCGCACGGGAAGGCACCGCGCTTTCACGGATCCTTGGCGCTTATCTGCGCTTCTCCGGTGTGCCGGCTTATTCCTCCGTGGTTATGCCTGCGCCGATGGCATTGAAAATGCGCGTCGAAACTCCACTTGTGGATAAGAATAAAAATGTCGTCGTTGGAATTATCAGCACTAATGACAGTGCGCTTTCCCCATTTTCCATGAGTTTGATATGGCCAAACTCCGCGCCTCACCCCAAAATTCTTCTGGCCGCAATTGGTGGATCGCAGCAATTGCAAAAAGTGCCTTTTGAAATTAAGAGTGGAAAGTTGACGCTTACGATGCCCGGGTTTGATAATCGCGCGACCCTGCTGGCCCTCACCAATAGTGTCCCGCTGATCTCCATGCAGATTGATGGTGTGCCGCGGGCTGTATCTGACCTGCTGGAAGTAACTCCCGGAAGCAAGCTCACCGTCAAGGCAACCGTATGGAATCCGTCTCCGCATAAACTCCCGGCGGGCGAAGTGACATTATATGGCGCATCGGGCTGGTTCAGCAGCGAAAACAAAATTCAACTCGAGGCAATCGAACCGTATTCAAGCAGTAAGCAAATCAGCTTCGAGGTAATGCCTCCTGCGATCTGCAGCAGTCGCACATTGCGCCCTATTACCCTGAAGTACCAGGCGGACAAGATTCTCTCCACGCCAGCGACCGAGGTCGTATGGTGGAGCAATCCTCAGCCTGATAATACAGCAAAACCAGCTGACGTTTCAAAAAACTAGCATCTTAGAGTGGCATCTCTCC
>JBDSIH010000078.1:0-4552 GCA_039918055.1 Chthoniobacterales bacterium | reverse complement strand
CTGGTCATCTTGCCGGGGATGGCGATTTTTTTGCTCCGCAGCCATTCCTTGCGGGCGTCGTCGGAATCCAGCGTGGGGATCGTATTTTCCAACGCGACAAACATCGGGCCGTAGCCATCGCCCATGCTCGCGCCGCAGGGCATGAGTGCGTATTTATCGAGCACGTAGGCGAGCGCGTGGATGGAGACGGCGGAGATGTCGAGTTCGCCACGGGTGGCGCGTTCATTCAGCGTCTGGATGTCCTGGAGCGTGTGCTCGAATTCATAACCGCGAAGGTCGATCTTGTGTTTCGCCATCGCGTAGAACATGAAGGCGTCGTCGGGATCCGGTGAGTGACCGAGCGTGAAAGTTTTTACGGGTGCAATGTTTGTCATGATTTCTTATCCAATCCTGCGGCAAATCTCGCGAATGAGGCCGGGGCCCCGGTAAATGAGGCCCGTGTAAATCTGGACGAGTTCCGCGCCGACGTCCAGCTTCTCTGCGGCATCACTGGCCCGCATGATCCCGCCCACGCCGATAACGGGCAGGGGCGAGTGCTTCTTAATGAGGCGGATGACATCCGTGGAAGGCGCGCGCAGGGGGAGGCCGCTCAGGCCGCCGGTTTCATCGAGGGCCTGGGGAACGGAACGGTGATTGATCGTGGTATTGGTGGCGATCAGCCCGGCCGCGTGCTCGCGTTCGGCGAGGCGGGCGATTTCCACAATTTCCTCTTCCGCGAGGTCAGGCGCGATTTTTACTAAAATGGGTTTACTGCTCTCCAGGTCGCGCATGGCGCAAAGAATCCGCTTGAGCGCGTCGACATTCTGTAGCGAGCGCAGGCCGGGGGTATTGGGTGAGCTGACATTGATGACGAAATAATCGCCATATGGGAAAAGCATGCGGAACGATTCCAGATAATCCTCGGCGGCATTTTCCAGCGGGGTGGCGCGGGATTTTCCGATATTGATGCCCACGGGAATGCGCGGCCAGCGGCCTGAAATTTTCAGCCGCTCAAGACGCTGCGCGACGACTTCCGCTCCGTCGTTATTGAAGCCCATGCGGTTAATCAACGCTTCCTGATCGGGAAGGCGGAACAGGCGCGGCTTCGGATTTCCCGGCTGCGGGTAAGCCGTGATCGTGCCGATCTCCACAAAGCCAAAACCCAGCGCCTCCCATGCGGGGAGGGCGACGCCATTTTTATCCAGTCCCGCGGCTAGCCCTATGGGATTTGGAAATTCGATGCCGAAAACTTTGCGCGGCAGGGCGCGGGCATGCCCCCCGGCAATCGCGGAAACCAGCGGTTTCAGATGCGAGCCGATGCGCAGTGCGCGCAGCGTAACGTCGTGCGCCGTTTCCGCATTCATGCGAAAGAGCAGGGGGCGGATCAGGGGATAAGGGTTCATTTTCCGATACAAAAGGTGCTAAATATCCGACCTAGGATCTCTTCGGTATCGGCAATTCCGACGATTTCGCCAAGCGCGTAATTCGCGGCATGGAGTTCGATGGCGACCAGTTCCGGCGGCGAGTGGCGTTCCAGTTCCGAGTGGCCTTTGGAAATCGCGTCGTGCGCTTTTTTGAGGCAGGCCTGGTGCCGCGCGTTGATGACAATGGCTGATTCGCCCGGAAGTGCTTTGCCGTGGCTGACATGGCGCAGGATATCGGCGACCAGTTCCTTCATGCCTTCGCCCGTTTTGCACGAGATGCGGCGGACATTTTCTGGAACGCCGTCGGGCGGAGCTGCGAGATCGATTTTATTCAGCGCGAGAATTTCCTGCGGATGCAGCGAGGGAGGTACGCCCTTCCATTCCGAAGCGTCGGCAAGGTGAATGATGAGGTCTGCACCTTCGAGGCTTTTGCGCGTGCGGCGAATGCCCTCCATCTCAATGGCGTCTTCGGTTTCGCGAAGTCCTGCGGTATCGGTGACGCGGAACGGAACGCCGCCAAGTGTGAGAGATTCCTCAATGGTATCGCGCGTGGTCCCCGGCTGTGTGCTGACGATGGCGCGTTCGTAGCCGAGCAGGCGATTGAGCAGGCTGGATTTCCCCGCATTCGGCGGGCCGCAGAGAACGAGCTTCACGCCTTCGCGCAGAATGCGGCCTTCGTCGGCAGTCGCGAGTAATGCGTCAATCGCAGTAAGAATATCGGTGAAGCGCGATTTCAGTGCCGTCAGATCATCGGGCTCGATTCCCTCCTCGGGAAAATCAATGAATGCTTCCAGGTGCGCGATGGCGGTGAGCAGAAGTTCGCGAATTTCCAGCGTCCTGCGGCTGAGTCCGCCATCGAGTTGATTCGTCGCCGCCTTCATCGCAAGTGCGCTGCGGGCGTGAATGAGATCCATCACCGCCTCGGCTTGCGTGAGATCCATTTTGCCGTTTAAAAATGCGCGCTGGGTAAATTCTCCCGCTTCGGCATGCCGCGCTCCGGCTCGTAGCGCGATCTCCAGCACACGCTGGGTCACGAGGATTCCGCCGTGGCAGGAAATCTCCATCATTGTCTCGCCGGTATAGCTTGCCGGTTCGTGGAAAATACAGACCAGGCCTTCATCGACGGCATCCGCGCCATCGAGAATTTTCCCAAAATACAGCGTGCGTGCTTTCAGCTGCGAAAGTGGCTTGCTGGCGGAAAATATTTTGTCACCGATGGCAAGCGCGTCGGGCCCTGTTATTCGCAGCAACGCAATCGCACCCTCACCCGGAGGGGTGGAGATGGCGGCAATTGTATCGTCGCGGAGAGTGGCCACCGGATCAGGAAGCGTGCGCTTTTTTGAGGATGGATTCCAGCGTCTTCATGAACTGCGTATTCTGCTCCATCGTTCCAATGGAAACGCGCATCCACTCGGGCATGCCGTAGCTGCGCATCGCGCGGACAATGATGCCCTCGCGCAGCAGTGCCTGAAAGATGGCGTCGCCGTCGCCGACATTTACCAATACGAAATTTGCCACACTCGGCACGTATTCAAGCCCGAGGCGTGTGAATTCTTTTTCAAGATAGGCGCGGCCCTCATGCGTCACTTGCCGCGTGTGATTAATGTGCGCATCATCACCAAGTCCCGCCAGCGCACCCGCCTGGGCAATGCCGTTTGCATTGAAGGGCTGGCGTGTCTTTTGCAGAACATCCGCGAGCTGCTTTGCCGCCATGCCGTAGCCGATACGCAGGTTTGCAAGGCCCTGAATTTTCGAGAACGTCCGCATGATCACGACCGGGCGATCCTCGCGCACGTATTTAATAACGTCCGGCGGATTATCGAGAAACTCGTGGTAGGCTTCGTCAAAAATCACAAGTACATGCGGCGGCACCTTCGCCATGAAGCGGTCGATCTCCTCCTGCCCGACCATCGTGCCGGTGGGATTATTCGGATTCGCAATGAATACCATGCGTGTCTTCGGCGTAATCGCCGCGAGCATGCCATCGAGATCATGTTTGTAACCAGGATCGGGCACTTCGACATTCTTTGCGCCAAATAGCTGCGCCATTAAATAGTAGACCGCAAAGGAATGCTGAGACGTCACGACTTCATCACCCGGACGCAGAAACGCATGGCCGACAAATTCGATGATCTCATTCGATCCATTTCCGAGAACGATATTCTCGCGTGCGAGATCGAATTTTTTCGCAATCGCCTCACGCAAATAGTAGCCGCCGCCATCGGGATAAAAGTTGGCACGATCAAGCGCACTGCGCATGGCATCCAGCGCTTTCGGCGAAGGGCCGAGCGGGTTTTCATTCGATGCCAGCTTGATAATCTGCGAAGTCGGAATGCCCAGTTCCCGGGCAAGGTCCTCCACGGGTTTTCCTGGTTCATAGGATACGAGATTTTTTACATGATCATGCGCTTTTTGCCACATGCGCCCATAAATAATGAATGCCGGGGCGCATTGCAAACCCTCACGATGATTATCGCCCCGTAATTCTCACGAATTCCGCTACAGGGGTGAAGTCTTTCTTCGTAGCGGAATTCGTGAGAATTCCGACTAACACAGATAAAGTATCTGCCCACGGCAAATTTCATCGCGTGTCTTCGAAAAGCAGGAATATAAATAAATATCCGCCCCCTCTGCGTCTTATCTGGAATCCATGCCTTCTCTTCGTGAAAAACTCGAACGACTCTACGAGGAGCATGCCCAGGCGGTTTTTGGATTTGCGCTGACGCTGACGGGATCGCATGCGGATGCGGATGACATCCTGCAGGAGGTATTCTGCCGTCTCGCGAAGCGTCCGCTTCTGCTCAGGTCGGTGGAAAAGGAACGCTCTTTGCTTCTGCGCATGGCGCGAAATCTCGCCATCGATGGCTCCCGCAGACGCCAGGTCCGCACCTCCTACGCAGAGTCCTGCGCGGACGGCGGGATTCAGGAGGCGCTTTTTGAGCCGGTGGATGATGTGGACGCTCAGGCATTGCGCGATGCGGTTTCTGCGGCGGTGATCCAGCTCCCGGATGAGCAGCGGGAAGTGCTGCATCTGAAAATCTGGGAGGAAATGACTTTGGAGACCATTGCCAAAACGTTGCGGATTCCCGCCGGGACCGCCGCCAGCCGATTTCGATACGGAATGAGTAAATTACGGGACCTCCTGCGTC
>JBDSIH010000077.1:0-2830 GCA_039918055.1 Chthoniobacterales bacterium | reverse complement strand
AGATCCTGCAACGTGGCGGGATAATGAGGGCCACCGGTGAGGCGGGATTTCAATTCAAAAGCATAAAGCGCGAACTGAAGCCGCCGCAAATCAAGCGTGGTGTAATGCGCCGCTTGTTTCATGCTCTTTATTGTCGAGGCCGTGAAGTAAGAAGCGAAAATCGCGACAAGGATCGCACAGAGCCCGACAATTGCCACACGCTGAATGGCGTGAGATGTCCGCTTTTTCTCCGACCTTTTATCCGTCATTCGCATTAACCTGTCATTTTAGCTTAAACCGTGCCTAGCCACAAGGGCAAAGCATGTCACGCCCGCTCTTATCTGCGCGGTGTGACATAGTGGCGTCATTCTCGGTCATCATCGTAATGAACGTTTAAAAGCGCATTCTCTTTTGGAAGAATTAATGGGAACGGTAGGAAAGCGGATATCCGGGACTGAAGCGGGCCAACGTAAGGTTAAATTCTCGTTTTCAGAAAAATTTAGAATACATTGAATCCCCATCACGGCGCTGCATCCATTTTAATAATCCTCTCATGTCTGAAAAGCATTCCGCCAAATCCGGAAAATTTCGCCTCTTCCGCAAATACCTTCTGATAGCACTTTTGATTTTTCTGATTTTCCCCGTGCTTCATGTGGCATCGACGCGATTCTGGAATCCCTCCTGGAGCCCGATGCAAACAGAACGCTCTCTGGAAACTCATTTTTCCGGCAGCAAATCGCACTCCGTCCGTCTGCAATGGACACCGCTTGAGAAAATACCGGTCGAATTAATCCACGACATCTGGGCTTCGGAAGACCAGGCGTTTTTCAGTCACCACGGGTTTGATATGTGGCAACTAAAGCGCGCCATGGATGCAGCCCGGGAAGGCAGACATTCTGTCCGTGGTGCATCCACCATCACCATGCAATGCGCGCGATCTGTGTATCTGTGGCAGGGTCGCTCCTATGTGCGGAAGGCGCTGGAAGCCTACTATACGGTGTGGATGGAATTACTACTCAGCAAGCCACGCATACTTGAGCTTTACCTCAACCACATCGAACTCGGCCCCGGCATTTACGGTGTGGGTGCCGCTGCGCGGGAGTATTACAACAAAACGCCTGAGGAACTTTCGAAAAGTGAGATGCTTTCTCTCGCAGCCATTTTACCAAACCCATTAAAATGGTCACCCGTCCATCCCAATGCAATCGTGCAAAGAAAAATCGCCCGTGTCCAACGCCTTGCGGGAAATGCTCCCTTTCCTGTGCATGAACTGGGTTTAAAAAAGTAAGACAATCAGCTGATAAAAATTCCCGCGAGAATATTGATGCACACCGCGAGAATCACCGTATTGAATGCGAAGGAAAGCAAGCCATGAAGAAGAGCCATTCTTCTCAATGAGCGGGAAGTGATCTGCACATCGGATACCTGGCAGGTCATTCCAATAATAAATGAGAAATAGGCAAAATCCAGGTAGTCCGGTTTTTTCTCTTTTGGAAAATCCAGCCCCCCGCCGTTTCCCTCCACATCTTTCTCCGCCCGATCGCGATAGAAGATATGCGCATAATGAAGTGCAAAAACCGTATGGACAAGGACCCATGAAGTAACGACCGCAAACAACGCGATGAAAAGATGAGTGCCTGCCACCGGTTTCTGCAGACGGTGATGCTCCTGGAGAACAAAAATAACGGCGCCAAGGCTCATGCAGGCCGCCGCCACCACAAAGGCAAAAATAATAAGACGGCTTGAATCCTGCAATCGGATCTTACTCTGCGCAGCAACAGGGTCTGCGGTGAAAATAGCAACCCACGCCATCAGGAGATAGACCGGGGCGTATATGTCCCAAACCATGATGAAATGGCTGATAACCGAGTGGCCGTGATGAAAGTAAAGCAGGCAAGCGATAACAGCCGCTACGATCGCTATAAATTGTCGGTGATCCGAATCCAGGCGGCCTAATCGTTGAAACAGGGAAATATGGCCAACACTTTTTGCCATGAAATTCTATGCAGACCTTAAAGCTCTTTCACTCCACCCACTACTAATTGTGATTTTTCTTTTTATCACTCTTGTGCTTATTGTGATCTTTATTCTGATCCCCTTTATGCTGCTGGGAATTGCGCCCTTTGTTCTGATTTTTGTGGGAATTATTCTGCTGATGACCGTTATTTTTGACGTTACGGGAATTATTTTGCGAGCGATGCGAATTATTCTGTGATTGATGTGAGCCGTTGCGAACATTTCTGGAATTATTGTTCTGAACGTTGCGCGTATTGTTCTGAACATTCCTGTTGTAGGTATTATTATTTTCGTTCGAGTAATAAGTGCCATTGCGATAATAGCTATTATTATTCCGCTGATAATTATTATTGTTATTACGGTTATAGTAATTGCCGTTCCGATTATATCCATAACCGTTATTATAATTTGAATTCCCACCGCCCCAACCGTTATTCCATGGCCATGGGTTTGCGTGGTGGTAATACGGCCCGTTATTATAGCCGTTATTGAATCCGCTGAACCCACTCAAGCCTTCGAAGGGGGCGCAGCCTACGCCAAATAAAAGCTGCATGATGGTGAGCAGGAGTAATACTGCCTTTATCACCTGCGGATACGTTGCGGGGACAACATTTTTACGGATCATATTTTTACAGAATAAGCCTGAATACGTCGGGGTGATAGATTAATTACGTCCGGCAATATCACTTGTTATCCTTTTTCTCAGTTTTTCCGCCCTTATGCTCCGTTGATCTGGAGCCGCCATTATTGCCTCTATTGTGTGAAGGTGCAGTCTGTTGAGTGGAACTTTGCTGTCGCGAAACCTGAGAATGCGATTGCTGGCGCGCAGGCTGCT
>JBDSIH010000076.1:0-7646 GCA_039918055.1 Chthoniobacterales bacterium | reverse complement strand
ATTACCGTCGGTATCTTTACGTATTTTGCCCCGAGACTTTACGAATCTAAAGTCACCCTTGAAATCCGTGATAAGGATTCCGCAATGAAGGTGTTTGGAGCCAATCAGGACCGCATGGATCCCCGCTTTACGAGCACGCAGTTCCAGATCATTCAGAAAAAGGAAATTCTTTATCCCGTCATTGATACGATGAATCTGTTTCAGAAATGGGCGCCGGAATATAAGCTTCGCGATAAGAATGACGCCTTTATGCTGCTTAAGAGCATGATGAGCATGCGCGAAGTGCGTGGCACCGATCTTATTGAAATCAGTGTAATGGATACGGATCCCCAGGAAGCTTCTGATCTGGCAAACACCATCGCGCAGGAATACCAAAAGAACCGTATTTCCGAGCAACATACATTGAGTGGTAGTTCATTGGGACAATTGGATGAGCAGTTGGTCTTAATGAAGAAAAAAGTAGAGACCTTACGACTTGAGAAGGAGCGGCTCGCCAAGGAGAGCGGAATCATCGATATCAACCCGGATACGATTAGCGATTCCGGACAGGCTGCCAATGGAGTCCTGATATCGGTTGAAAATCAGGTCTCCGCCGAAAGACTCAAAGTGGAAGCGCTTAAGACAAAGCTTGATACCATTCAAAGTCTGTCCGATGACGAAATTATCCGCAGCCTTCCAACGCTGGAAATTTCCGATGCCACGATTACTGCGATTTTGCCGAATTATCAGGCAGCAGCAGCAGAAGAGGTTCGCATGCTTAACGGTGGTCTCGGCCCGAACCATCCCAGCGTCAAAGCTCTCCATGCACGGATGGATGAATATAAAAAGCAGCTGAGTGAGCAGGTTACCAGCTTGAGAAAGACGCTGAAGACGAATCTCGAAATCGCCAGTAACTCCCTGAAGGGCTCTGAACAGAAGCTGGAGGAAGCACGCAAAAATCAGCAGGATGCCAGAATCGAAAGCGCTGCTTATGCAGATGCAAAAAATAACTATATCGAAGCGCAGAAAATTTATGTGGCGGCATCCCAGAAATCCTCCACCTCGCGACTTGAAGATATCATGCCTCTTAGTCCGGTAAAGATATGGGAAAAGGCCGAGCCTGCTCTTTCTCCATCCCGTCCGCGCGTATTTTGGTATTTGCTGTTAGGCTCGGTCGCTGGCGCGGTCCTGGGTATCAGTCTGGCATTTTTCATCGAATATCTGGATACCAGTGTTAAGACGATGGAAGATGTGGAAACCTTCCTTGGCGTGCCCGTATTGGCGATCATTCCCAAGAATATTTCTCTTCTGCTTAACGAATCTCCCGACCATCCCGATGCGGAAGCCTATCGCATCCTGCGCACAAATGTGGAATTCAACCGTAAATCTCCGGATGCAAATACGTTGACCGTTATCAGCGGAGGCGCGGGAGAAGGAAAGTCCACCACGCTGAACAATCTTGCTTATACGTTCGCCCGCGGTGGTTATAATACGCTCGTCGTGGATGCCGATTTACGCCGCCCCACGCAGCATCGGCTTTTCAATCTCAGTAATGAGAACGGACTTACCAACTACCTCACCACGGACATGCCTCTGGAGGAGGTCATTTTGCCCTCTTCGGTGGAAAATCTTTATATTCTGCCAAGCGGAAAACTGCCTCTGGATGCGGTGGGTATTCTGAACTCCCAGCGCATGGTCGAAATGATCAGCGAGCTGAAGAGTCGGTTTGACATGGTATTCTTCGATTCCCCGCCAATCCTTGGCGTGAGCGATGCTTCGGTGCTTGTGAGTGCAGTTGATCTGGCAATTATTGTGGTGCAGCATCGCCGCTTCCCGCGCGCCATGTTGCAGCGGGTAAAGCAGTCTATCACCAATGTGGGTGGAACGATTCTCGGAGTAGTACTGAACAATGTGGATATCCGGCACGACCACCATTACGAATATTACACGAGCTATTATAATTACTATCAGCCAGGACGTAAACAGGAGCTTCCTAAAACGCTAAAGACCTCTCCTTCTAAATCGCCGCGCATTGAAGGTGGAGAGTATTGAGGTAGATTAGATATATATACGCTATGAAACGCTTTTTGTATTTCGCTCTTTTCTTTGTCTCTTTTGCGGTAACGCAGAAATTATCCGCACAGGATATAAGATTGCGCGAGGGAGATACTTTGGAAATTCGCATTGGCGGAGTGCCCTCTGAGGAGATTGGGCAGGTCAGCGGCACTTATACCGTGGATGGCGAGGGGAATGTGAACATGCCGCATGTAGGGCGCGTAAAAGCGGCGGGAACCACCCAGTCTCAGCTCCAGCAAAGCATCGAAGGTGCTTACAAAGGCCAGAAGATTTATACCAACCCGAGCATTACCGTTCAGGTCCAGCAATCATCACGATTTGTCAATCTGGGCGGTGCAGTACGAAGCCCCGGCCGTATTCCATTCACTGCGGATTTGACAGTGACCAGTGCAATTAATGCCGCTGGTGGATTCACCGAATTTGCCAATCAGACACAAATACGAATGACGCGCGATGGGAAAACCCAGAACCTCAGTATGAAGGCCATCCGTAAAGACCCGTCTCTGGATCTTCATCTTAAGCCCGGCGATACACTCGAAGTGATGCAGAGTTTCTGGTAAACGCACACCGCGTTTACTTTTCCGTAAGCAGCGCCCGGTTTTTCCACAGATAGCCGAAACCGGAGTAGATGGTGAGAACCGTCGTGATCAGCACGAGGACCGGACCCACCCAGACCCAAAGAAAATTTAGCCACTGGGTATGTTCATTTTTCCCAAGCATTTGCTCCAGGGCCAGCACGCTGAGGAAGAAGAACACCGTGATCATCTGCCACGTCGTTTTGTGCTTCCCCATTTTCTCCGCAGGCAGCACCTGGCCTTTTGCTGCGGCAAGAAGGCGCAGGCCGGTAATCAGAAATTCGCGACTGATGAGAATAATGGCGACCCATGCAAAAATCGCGCCGTAGGGAATCAGGCAGATAAAGGCCGCGGCCATCAGCACTTTATCCGCGAGAGGATCCATGAGCTTCCCGAAATCCGTAATGAGGTTGCGTTTCCGGGCGATTTCTCCATCGAGATAATCCGTCATTGTCGCAATAAAGAAAATTACCAGCGCGCAACTGAGGCTCCAGCGAAAATCCATGGACATGAAGGCCACGAAAAAACCGGTCAGCACGATGCGCGCGCAGGTGAGTTTATTGGGCAGATTCATGAGATGAGCATTCCTTGGGCAATAGGGCGTTTCCAAATGGGAACTGAATGCTTCAACTCTTCAATGATCCAGGCGCTGGCGTCAAAGGCGGCCTTTCGGTGCGGTGACTGGACTTGAAGAATCAGAGAAATTTCCCCTGCCGCAATAAACCCGATCCCGTGCAGAAGATAAAGGGCGGAGATGGGATATTTCTGCGCCGCCGTTTCTGCCACGCGCCGAAGCAGCGGCTCGGCAAGCCGGGGATGCGCCTCATAGGTGATTCCAAGGATCGTTTCACCCTTTTCATCGGCGCGGACGATGCCATGGAAGGAGACCTCCGCCCCATTGATGCCCGGATTCGGGATCAAAAATGGGGTCAGCGGACCGGTTTTAATTTCAATATGATAAAAGTCCATTGCCACAAGCTCGTGAGAAACAGTATTCTAAACGACTAATTTTCAAAAATCGAAAACAGAATGAGTCAAAGTGATATTGGATTAATTGGCCTGGCCGTCATGGGGGAAAACCTTGTTTTAAACATGGAGAGCAAGGGCTTTCATGTAAGCGTATTTAACCGCACTACCGCAGTGACGGAAAAATTTGCCGCCAATCGTGCCAAAGGGAAAAACATTTTCCCCGCCCGCACGTTGGAAGAATTTATCGGTTCCCTGAAGCGCCCCCGCAAGGCAATGATCATGGTAAAAGCCGGCGCGCCCGTGGATGCCGTCATCGAACAACTCATTCCTCTCCTAGAAAAGGGCGATATCATCATCGACGGAGGGAACTCCCTCTGGACAGATACGCAACGCCGTGAAAAATCTCTCAAGGAAAAAGGCCTTCATTTCATGGGCTGCGGTGTTTCCGGCGGTGAAGAAGGCGCGCTCAAAGGCCCTTCCATGATGCCCGGCGGTTCTCAGGATTCCTGGGAAGCCGTAGGACCGATCTTTCAGAAAATCGCCGCTATCGTGGATGGCGAACCGTGCTGCCGCCACCTCGGACCCGATGGCGCAGGCCACTACGTCAAGATGGTGCACAACGGCATCGAATACGGAGACATGCAGCTCATCTGCGAAGCGTATTCCATCCTCAAGAATGTTCTCAACCTGAGCGCCGACGAGCTTCACCAGGTCTTTTCCGAGTGGAATAAAGGCGAACTCGACAGCTACCTCATCGAAATTACCGCCCGCATCTTTACGAAAAAAGATCCCGAAACCGGCAAACCCCTCGTGGATGTCATCCTCGACAAAGCAGGCCAGAAAGGCACCGGCAAGTGGACCATCGCCAATGCCACCGAGCAGGGAATCGTGCTTTCAACCATCAATGCCGCTGTCGAAGCCCGCATTCTCTCCTCCATGAAGGAAGAGCGTGTGTCCGCGAGCAAGCAATTGCCGCAGCCCACGCTGAAGCCATTTTCCGGCGATCGCCAGCAGCTGATCGATGCCGTGCGGGATGCATTGTATGCTTCCAAGATCATCAGCTACGCACAGGGGCTCGATCTTCTCGCCGCCTCGGCCAAGCTCTATAAGTGGAAACTGAATTTCGGCGATATCGCCACCATCTGGCGCGGCGGATGCATTATCCGTGCCCGTTTCCTCAATCACATCAAGGAAGCCTACGAGAGCAATCCCGAGCTCAGTAATCTGCTGCTCGATCCTTTCTTCCGCGACATCATCGCCAAGACGCAGACAAATTGGCGTCTCGCCGTGTGTGCGGCCATCGAGAACGGAATCGCCGCACCGGCATTCTCCGCATCGCTTTCGTACTACGACAGCTACCGCAGCGAACGCCTTCCCGCGAATCTGCTCCAGGCCCAGCGCGACTTTTTCGGAGCCCATACCTATGAGCGTACGGATAAGCCCGCAGGCGAGTTCTTCCATACGGAATGGCTTGAAGACTAATTCCTGCGGTTTCAGCAATTCTTAGGCAGGGCGCGCTCACGCGGGCACGTTGACGAATTCTGCCCTCGGTAAATTGAGCCGGGCGGGATAGTCTGTACATTTCGTGCGCTTAAAGAGGGCGCGCAATTCAGTAACTAAGATATTCCTCCCGAAAGAGGGATGCATCTCTTTGATCTGGACTTTCGCCCGGATAGATTATGCATTCGAGGCATGTTTCTGCGTCTTTTAGGAGCCTTCATTTTTCTGAATGTTGTGCATGCTTTTGCAGGCACGCCGGTCTCGTACCGCAGCGTAAAGGTGGATGACCTCGACATCTTTTACCGGGAGGCTGGCCCCGTGGATGCTCCGGTTATTCTTCTCCTTCACGGCTTGCCATCCTCTTCCAGGATGTATCAACCGCTTCTTGAATCGTCGCTCACGAAGACTTATCACCTTATTGCGCCGGACTATCCCGGCTTTGGGCAGTCGTCATGGCCCGATCATCGCAATTTTCCATACACCTTCGATCATCTCGCGGCGGTCATGCAAAAATTTACCGAGCAGTTACACCTGAATCGATACGTCCTTTTCATGCAGGACTATGGCGGCCCGGTGGGATTTCGTATGGCCATTGCTCATCCTGAGCAGGTTCAGGCCATGATCATTCAGAATGCCGTTTCGCACGAAGAGGGCTTATCCCCTCTCTGGGAAGCTAGGCGTGCTTTCTGGAAGGATCGCGCGACTCACGAAGGCAAAGTGCGGGACAATCTGCTCTCCTTGGAGGCCACCCGGAAGCGGCACATCGGCACATCTCCGCATCCCGAACTTCTTAATCCCGACACCTGGCTGGACGAATATTACTTTTGAACCGACCGGGGCAGAGCGATATTCAGTTGGACCTATTCTACGATTATCAAACCAATTTAAAGTCCTACCCCCTCTGGCAGCAATGGCTGCGCGATCATCAACCACCGCTTTTGGTAATCTGGGGCCGCTACGACGCTTCTTTTACTGTCGCCGGTGCTGAAGCTTACCGCAAAGACGTTCCCGCTGCCGAGGTGCATATTCTCGATGCCGGCCATTTCGCACTGGATCTAATGCCGAATGAAATCATTCGCCTGACCGAAGTTTTCCTAAAGGCCCAGCATCTCGAGCCCGTGCAAAAATAAAGCCTCCTCCCCGGGATATCGGGCTTCTCAAAACGGTGGAATAATTTCGCAGAGTGAGGAGTATAATTCCCGCCTTGCAGGAACGGCGCTTCTGGCCCCTGTCACGAGAGAAAATTGACAGAAGAAAATATGTGATAGTCAATACACATCGTGACTGACGCGTATTTCCACTACGGCGGAATCCCTTTCGCGTGACGCAAATATAGCACTTGTATCGACTATCCACCCTTGAAGTTGAGGCGGATAATTATTGTGCAAAAAGAAATTTTCGCGCCGCCTATTCGCGTAAAAAAACCGGGCATTTTTCCGAAAATGAAGAAACCGAACGAAAGAAATGTAAAATTTTCGTTGTTTTTGGCCGGATTTCGACCAAGTTAGCGGCTGTGGAACGCTGTAATCAACAGAGTCTACGGAGGGGATTTAAAATATTTTCATTTTTTTTCCAAAACCCGTTGACACCTTGTGATTCTTTGATATTCTGCACGGCCCGATAGTTTTCGGGGAATAATTCCAAACGGTTGGAGTTCAGATCTTTTCAGTTATATCCTGTCGACAAAATTTTAATTAAATAGTGGTGCACGACTCAGCAAAAGCTGGGTTGTGCGCTGTAAATCATACTTGCGACTTTCACTAAGAAATTAGTGATACTCAATTTGATACAGGAATGTATCGAGCCAATTTCAACGAAGAGTTTGATTCTGGCTCAGAACGAACGCTGGCGGCGTGGATAAGACATGCAAGTCGAGCGAGATAAGTTTTGTAGCAATACAGAACTTGTTTAGCGGCGAACGGGTGCGTAACACGTGAGAACCTGCCCAAAAGAGGGGGATAGCCCGCCGAAAGGCGGATTAATACCGCATATTAACAAAGCAGCAATGCGCTTTTGGATGGGCTCGCGGCCTATCAGCTAGATGGTGAGGTAATGGCTCACCATGGCGATGACGGGTAGCTGGTCTGAGAGGACGACCAGCCACACTGGGACTGAGACACGGCCCAGACACCTACGGGTGGCAGCAGTCGAGAATTTTTCACAATGGGGGAAACCCTGATGGAGCGACGCCGCGTGGAGGATGAAGGTTTTCGGATTGTAAACTCCTGTCATGAGAGAACAAAACCCGCAAGGGCTTGATAGTACCTCAAGAGGAAGGGACGGCTAACTCTGTGCCAGCAGCCGCGGTAATACAGAGGTCCCAAGCGTTGTTCGGATTCACTGGGCGTAAAGGGTGCGTAGGTGGCGGGGTAAGTTGCGTGTTAAATCTCAAGGCTCAACCTTGAAACCGCTCGCAATACTGCCTCGCTCGAGGACTGTAGAGGAGAATGGAATTCACGGTGTAGCAGTGAAATGCGTAGATATCGTGAGGAAGACCAGTGGCGAAGGCGATTCTCTGGGCAGTTCCTGACACTGAGGCACGAAGGC
>JBDSIH010000075.1:0-5238 GCA_039918055.1 Chthoniobacterales bacterium | reverse complement strand
AACTCCCCGGCATCATCGAAACCCTGGAATCCCAAATAGCCACGCTCTCCACCAAATTGTCCGATCCGGTCATTTATCAAAATGCCGCCTCTTCGATTTCAGGAATCAACGCGGAAATCGCGGCTCTTGAAGAAAAAAATCGCGTTGCTTATGCCCGCTGGGAGGAACTCGATGCTCTCCGTAAATCCTGCGAAGGTTAGTTTCCAACTTTCTGATCGGGAGCGAATACACCCAAGATCACTGTGAGATACGATAATATTCTGATGAATATACTTCGTACTGTCTTCGCACTAGTCCTGGTCATGACATTGGCTGCCTGCAACTCCCAGCCTTTGAACCCTATGACCCAGGAAAAACTGGATAAAGTTCAGGAGGGAATGAGCGCCACGGAAGTAAAATCTCTTCTTGGCAGTCCTACGGACTCCAAATCAGAACCAATCCCAATCGTAGGCGGAACAAAGACCACTTACGTTTATACGCATGATAATGATCGTGTTGTCATCGTTCTCAAGAACGATACCGTTCAATCCAAAGAGGGGCATTTCTCCTCGAAGTAATCTTACTATTTAAAAAGGCGTCCTACCCGGACGCCTTTTTTATTCCCACATAACTAATAGGGCCTCTCCAAAGAGAGGCCCTATGCGTATTAAAGAATATTTCTTATTTTTTTAAGGTGCAGGAACCACGATGTACCTGCCGTTAGTGTGCGTCTTGTAGTAAACCCCATTAGAATAGTAATAGGTTTTTCTATGGATAACCTTGGTGCGATATCCGGAAGGCAAGGTGGTCACCACGACTTCACGGGAAGGCGAGGTAGTTTCAGTAACCACCGTCCGACGGGCGGGTGCATCATTATGGTAATAAATGCAGCCTGAGGTTATCAATGACAACGTAGTCACTGCCAATAAGGATGGAATAATTTTCATATAGGTCTCCTTGTGGATCGCTCGAAGTTCTTATACCGCGTGGATAAAAATAATTATTTTCGGTCTGGATGAGACCACCAGCTATTCCACTTCCTGCCTTCGTATTTTTCCGTAAGCTTCTTCTCCACATCTTCCATGGTGCCTTCGGGTGGCACCCATTGCTCGACATCCGGAAAATCGAGTTTGCAGTTTTCGCACTTCTTGCCGGGATAAAACCGGATCGGACACCAAAAACTTTCAAGATTGCGAAGCATTTCTCCACCAAGCGCATAAATGCCGGTCATCCAGTCGCAGTAAAGGCACCAGATAAGATCGTGGCCCACCAGGCCGTGAAACTTCTGTCGTGAAACACTGACCCATTCTGAAGCGACATAAGGGGGTAACTTAATGGTCCGCACCAAAATCGGGTAGGTGGTGTATTGCGAAAGTCGGATCAGCAGAAATGCCGGAAGTGCAGGCAGCGTCGCGATGAGAGCAATATTATTGGATTTTGCCCCAACGATGCGGTTGAGGGTGCGGCCAATCGACCCACCCTGATGCCCGGTATGTTTCCAGTGCCAGAAACAGAAGGTCTGCATGGCAAGGAATTGCCCGCAGACACACCCAAACACGCCGGCCCAGCCGGTAAGCCACCCTGCCGCCAGCCAGGGAATCCATGTTAATGTACTAACTGCAATATCCACCCAAGGCGCGAAGGCGATGCGTTCATCCCGACGCCATATGAGAATTACGCCGGCAATTACTCCGAGTTCGACAAACCAGAAAATTATTACCGGACCAAAAAATCGCATGAGCGTTATCATAAGGGAAAGAAGTATTTAATTTCGTAAAGTGTTTCAGGGGCAAAGCACGGTGGGAAGCTTCCTTATGACCCATTTGATCTGATGAGAGGCAATCACATAGCATGTCCTTTGCGACTTGAAGGATATGGAGCTTTATTCGTCATCGCATTTGCACAATTACGTGTTCTGTGATGGGATACGCGAAATGCGGCGTTTATCTGCTCTTCTTTTCCTCCTGCTGGCTGGTTCTGCTTTTGCCGGTGAATACACCGCCAAAGAGGTTCCCATCGAGCCCCCGCGCCAGAAGCGTTGGGAAGTCATGGTGGAAACAGCACAGATGATGAATATCGATAATAACCCGAACCGTTATTATTTCTCCACGCAGATGGTTTCCCTTGCATGGCAGCCTTTTCCCGTTCTGCATTTAGGGCCGGTAAATATACGCACTCAGATTCTTTCCACGTTTTATGCGGCAGCCATTCTCCGCGGTCCGGAAACCTTCTACTTTGGGTGGGGCCCGCAAATACGTTTCATCATTCCCCTTGGAGAAACACGCTGGTCCTTATATGGCGGCGCAGGCTGCGGGATGGGTGGCGCCGATGCGCATCAATCAAATCGGGATGACCGCGGCCTGGGTCAGGAGTTTACTTTCATTCTTCTTGCCAATGGCGGCATCCGCTATGCGATCACCCGCGATCTTTCCGTATGGGGCGGTTTCATGTGGCACCATCTTTCCAATGCAAACATGTCAACCAAGGTAAAAAGAAACACAGGACCGGATGAGATCGGCCCTGTTGTCGGCATGGGCTATGCATTTTAAATGCTGCCGCGCTTTGCTATAGCTTCTTGTGCTGAACGCGCAAACGGATCATGACTATAAAATCCGCACTGGCACTTTGCATCGGCCTGTTCTTTTTGATAACCGGCATATTACATATTGTCCATCCGCAGCCTTTGATTGCAATCGTGCCGCCGTGGCTACCTAAGCCTGCATTGGTGGTTTTCGTCAGCGGATTTTTTGAAATTATAGGCGGCTTCGGTTTCCTTCTTGCACCACTTCGAAAATCCGCAGGCATTGGTCTCATCCTTTTGCTTATCGCGGTTTTTCCGGCAAATATTTACATGCTCACAAGCCATCCCTATTTGATGGAGCAACGCATTCCTGACTGGATTCTCTGGGTGCGACTTCCCCTGCAGGCACTACTTATAGCGCTTATCTGGTGGTGCGCAGACTCCAAAATCCCTGCCCATCACGAATCTCGCCAGAAATAGTAAACTATTGATTGGCAATAGTTTGAAATTATCTCACTCGCTTTGATGGAGAGATAAAATTTCGGTTTGCTCCGACTTTTTATCGCAAATTAAAGCGCCTCTTTATCTGCTCCTCGTTTATTTCTAATGAAGAGGAAAACGATTTTTTTACAAAATAAAGATTCCTAACAGTTTTAAAATTTCAAAAAAGCGTTTGACAGCAGGGCAGGCATCGCGAAGTTGTATCTGTGGCTAATCAAAGAGCAAAAAACAAACGTAACGTTACAGTAACGATGGAAGATGATTTGCGTAAAGCAATCGAAGCTTATGCAAAAAAACACGGCTTGGATCGCACTGCAGCCGTCAAACTCATGTGTCGTTCCTTCCTAAAAATTCGAACCCCTAAACCCGTTGCCAAGCGCGTCGTAAAACGCGTCCAAAAACGTGTCGTGAAGAGCAAAGTCAAACCCAAGAAGCGGTAGACTTCTTTTTTTAAAGATCCCGCTTAATGTGTCAGTACATTAAGCGGGGATCTTTTAGCCGCAATCGGCAAGTCCCTCCCCAGAAATCGCTTACTCCACTACGCGCTTTTTCTAGCTGCGCGGTACGCGTAGTTTCCATTCCCTCTTGACGTTTGGAATTAGTTAAAGTATAAGGCTAACTTCACTTATGAAACTCTCACTTAAACGCTCAAACAAATCTGCGTGGATGAAAGCATCGTCCGCGATGGGCGTTTATTGCATGATGGACATTATTGTCGTCGCGCCGGCCTTCCACGCATCCCAGCGAGCAGCTAAGAGTTAAATTATCTAAAATACCTTTTTCTCGAAAACCCTGCTCGCCACCCGGCAAGCAGGGTTTTTCGTTTTTACCACCTTTCACCAAAACCAAAACAACCATGAAATACAAAATCCCATTCGAACTAAGCCTGATCGAGCGCGAATACGGCGTACGGATCCTCTATGCTGGAGAAGCTGGGGTGCGCGCCTGGGGATTTGCGTCCTCCGAAAGCAAACATGATGTACGCTTTATTTACCTTCCAGCACCAAAAGAAGCCGCCACGGTCGCGGATGCACATGGTTTCATTGATAAACCGGTAGCCCCAGGTTTGACCCTGCGGGGCTTTGACCTGCGGCGCACGCTGGATTTGTTATTCAGCTCCCACGCGCCACTGCTCGACTGGTTGAGGTCGGGCAGTGTCTACGCAGAGGACGCCCGGTTTACCACGCAGCTGCGTGGTCTGGCGGGACGGTTCTTTGATGCAGAGCGCAGTTTTATACAATACCTGAATCTTGCAAATCGCATACAGCGCGAGCACCTGAAAAACGGAACTCCGCCTCCGGGTAAATACCTGGAAGCAGTGCGTGCCATCCTCGCTGCGCGCTACATTGCACGGTTGCGAATTCCGCCCCCTGTGGAGTTGACCGCACTGGTGGATGCCACGGTGGATGACGTAATGCTTCGATTTGCCATCGGGGACCTGATCCTGCGCGCACGAACCGGCGACAATCAACAACCTACAGATACAGCGGCGGGAAGTGATATCGTAAAAAGCTTTCTCACCGAAGAGCTTCTCCGGCTGACAACCATGTCCGCCGAGAGCCCTTCGGCAGAGGAAAAGATTACGCCTCTGCCCTTTCGATATTTGCAGGTGGCATGAGCAGGAAGCCGGGATACGAATGTGGAGACACAAACGTCTCCCGGCCCCTCCTTACTGAGTCTTTGGCACGTGATTAAACCCTGCCGGTGGAGCGCTTGGCGCCGAACGTTGCGTCGGATAATCCCGGTTCTCAAGCCAATCATCTACGTGCTTATCCATCCGCACCGCACCTTCCCACGGATCAAACTTTTTTTGTCCGTTATTACCGGCCACACAGGAGGGTAAAAGAAGCGCGGAAAGAAAAAGCAGTACTGTAAAAATACCCGACTTCATTCAACGCAGCTTAAGGTTTTTTGACGGCTTCTATTTCCAGATTTACGGCAACATCATCGCCGACGACCTGTGTACCTTCGACGACCTTGCTCCATGTCAGTCCAAACTCGCTTCGTTTGAGAGTCGTCGTTGCTTCCCATCCGGCACGGACTTCACCGGGGTTCATGCCTGCGCCTTTACCCGTAAAATGTGCCTTGAGAACGATTTCTTTAGTCACGCCGTGCATGGTAAATTTTCCCGTCACATCCGCTGTTTCCGGGCCGGTCTGTTTCACACTGGTAGTTTCAAAAGAAAGGGTGGGGAATTTTGCGGCATCAAAGAAATCCGGGCTTTTTAAATGCCCATC
>JBDSIH010000074.1:0-3215 GCA_039918055.1 Chthoniobacterales bacterium | reverse complement strand
GCTCCACGGGACGCGACAACCGCGGCATCATCCGCATGCACCAGTTTGATAAAGTCGAACTCGTCAAAGTCTGCACCCCGGAAAAATCGCGCGAGGAACTGGAGACATTGACCGGCCATGCCGAAGTCGTGTTGCAGCGTCTGGGATTGCATTACCGTGTGATCGAACTCTGCACCGGCGACATGGGCTTCGGCTCGGCGAAGACCTATGACATCGAAGTCTGGTCGCCCGGACAAAAAACTTTTCTCGAAGTTTCGAGCTGCTCGAATTTTGAAGACTACCAGGCGCGCCGTATGAATCTTCGCTTCAAAGGCGAGGATGGGAAAAATCGCTTCTGCCATACGCTGAATGGCTCCGGCACCGCGCTTGCTCGTCTTTACGTGGCCCTGATCGAGACCGGCCTTCAAGAGGATGGCTCCATTCTCCTTCCCGAATGCCTGCACTCATACTTCGGCGCGAAATCCATTGAGTGATTTTCTTCAAAGGCTGAGCGACGCCTTGGAGATCCACTCTCCGCGTAAAAAATATCTCGTCGGCGTTTCCGGGGGACGCGATTCCGTGGCCTTGCTCTGCGCATTGCTGGATGCGGGATTTCGTAATCTCGTTGTCTGCCATTTTAATCACAAACTTCGCGGCACTGCTTCCACGGGCGATGCCGCCTTTGTGCGCAAACTCGCAAAGCAGCATGCGCTTCCGTATGAAGAGGGACGCGGCAATACAAAATCGCGATCAAAAGTTGCGAAGCAATCCATCGAAACAGTCGCGCGAACCATGCGACACGAATTTTTTACCGTCTGCGCACGCAAACATCGCACCAAAAAAATCTTCCTCGCGCACCACGCCGAAGACCAGATTGAAACGTGCCTGTTCAATTATCTGCGAGGCACGGGATTAGCAGGACTCGCCGGGATGCGTCCTGTAAGCATACTCACCTTAGATCGTCTGCGCCTGGAACTTCTGCGCCCCCTCCTCGCCATTTCGCGCGCAACCATTGATGCGTATCTCAAACTCAACAAACTCTCCTACCGCGAAGACGCTACGAATGCGGACCTTTCCTACAGCCGCAACCAGATCCGCCATCGCGTACTGGGCAATCTTGAGAAAAGCCTCGGCCGCGATGTTCGCAAAAGCATTCTCCGTACTGCAGAAATCCTCTCAGCCGAAGAAGACTGGATGCAGGGTGAAGTCGCAAAGATTCCGCTGCAAAAACAACTTTCTGTAAAGGCACTTCGCGTAATGCCACTGGCATTGCAGCGTCGCTTTCTTCGTCGCTGGATGATTGCGCAGAACGTGCCCGAGCCCGACTATGCGGACGTCGCAGAAGCCTTAAAGCTCCTCGTGCCCGAAGCAAAAGTCGCCAAGATCAATCTCCCAAAAGGCATCCATCTCCGTCGTCGCGCGGGTCTGCTTTTTCTGGAGTTTCCCGGGAAGCGATGATTGATCTCTCTCACATCTGGCAGGCGGCAAAGCGAAACTTTGTCCCCGCCCTCATCCTGCAAATCGCCATGGGCGCGGTCCTTGCGGCTTACATTCTTCACGAACCGACCCGACAAAGCCTCGGCGGCGTCGCACATCTCAAAAAGGAATATGGCTATCTCTTCAGTTTTCTCGCCAATGGCCTCGCGGCGGGGCTACTTCCTGAAATTTTAAGCATCGCGTGCTTTCAGGGCTGGAAAATTCGTAAACGTAATTTATCCAATGCAGTATTCGGATTTTTCTTCTGGGGCCTCATGGGAATGCTCATCGACTTTTTCTACCGCTGCCAGGGCGTGTGGTTCGGAAACACGGCTGATGTCCGCACGGTCGCCATCAAGGTCTGCGTGGACATGTTTATTTTCTCCGCGTTTCTGGCGTGTCCTATGACGATCCTTGCCATTCGCTGGCGAGATCGTGACCATCATTCGCCCGCCCTTCGAGAAATCAGCACGCTGAATTTTCTGCGCACCAATCTCGCCGCGGTCGTCGTTGCAAACTGGGCGGTGTGGATTCCTATTGTCAGCGTCGTCTATGCGATGCCGCCGGAATTGCAGATTCCCATCTGTGTGACAGCCGAGGCCTTCTGGGTCATGCTGCTCACGACCATGCACGAAATCAAGGCGAGGAAAGAAGCGGCTATTTTCGCGCCGTAGAATACATTTCCAGTGTGCGCTCCCGCGCCTCGGCGTGATCAACTATAGGAAGCGGATATCCCTTCACCAGCGTCTCCTTGGCAGGTTCCATTAATCGCTTCACCGGTATATCGCGCAGCTCGGGGAGCCAGCGTTTTACATACGCGGCATCCGGATCATACGTCGCGGCCTGTCTCCACGGATTCTGGATACGAAAGTAAGGCGCAGCATCGGCTCCCGTTCCCGCGCTCCACTGCCAGCCGCCATTGTTGCTGGCGATCTCCCCATCGAGCAGCATCTGCATGAACCACTTCTCACCATGCCGCCAGTCGAGATGCAAATCTTTCGTGAGGAACATGGCGACAATCATCCGCGCGCGGTTGTGCATGAATCCTGTCTGCGACAGTTCGCGCATCGCGGCGTCGATAATGGGAAAGCCTGTCTCCGCATCCTGCCAGCGTTTCAAATTCTGAATCGTCCCTGGCCACTTCATATCACGAAAGCGCGGATTAAATTCCTCCTCCAACACTTCGGGGTGATGCCACAGAATCTGCATGTAAAATTCCCGCCAGATAAGTTCCGTGATGTATTTCTGGATATTCGAACGCGGCCCCGCAGGCACTTCATTCGCCAGCTTGTTGCAGCGTGCAAAGACTTCGCGAATAGAAATCAGCCCGAAGCGCAGGTCCTGAGAAATGCGCGATGTCCCTTCGTCGTCAAGCATGTTGCGCTGCGTTCCGTAATCGGCGATTTTTTTACCGAGAAAATCCGTGAGGCGCTTTCGTGCGGCTTTTTCTCCGGCTTCGGGAAGCGTTGCTCCGGATGGTTTTATCTTCCAGTCCTCAAGCTCCGGCAGGGACTTGCCTTTCAACGTAGCAAGCGTCACCAGTTTTTTGATACGTCCCCTCGCTTCCACCTTTGGATGCTTTATCCATGTCCGCGAATACGGCGTGAAAACGCGGTACGGATCATTCGTCGCGGATAATACTTCGTCGCGTTCGTGAAGGGCGATGTCTTTGAAATCATAAACGGCAACGCCGAGTTTGCGGATTTTATCCTCCATCGCACGACCATAAGGGTCGGGATCGCGGTTGAAGAAAATCGCTT
>JBDSIH010000073.1:0-3111 GCA_039918055.1 Chthoniobacterales bacterium | reverse complement strand
TTTTTCCGGAAATCAACCGCCGGGTCAAAGCATTCACCGACGCGAATCCTGAAGCCGCAAAGCAGCTTATCCGTTGCGGAATCGGCGATGTCACCGAGCCATTGCCAGCCGCTGTGCGCGAAGCGATGCATCGCGCCGTGGATGAAATGGGCGATTCCGCGACCTTCCGCGGATACGGCCCTGAGCAGGGACACGAATTTCTCCGCAAGGCGATTGCTGAAAACGATTACCGCGCCCGCGGACTGAATATCGAAGATGATGAAATTTTCGTTTCAGATGGATCGAAGTGCGATTGCGGAAACGTGCTCGATATTTTCGGCCACGAGAACCGCATTGCGGTGATGGACCCCGTCTATCCTGTCTATGTGGATACGAACGTCATGGCGGGACACACGCAGGAAGCGGATGATAATGGCGTCTATGCGGGGCTGACCTATCTGGAGTGCAATGCGGCGAATAACTTCGTCGCGGATATTCCCACTGAGCGGGTGGATATTATCTATCTCTGCTATCCAAATAACCCTACTGGCGCGGTGGCGACCCGCGAGCGTCTGGAGCAATGGGTAGCCTATGCGCTCAAAAACGAATCCGTGATTCTTTATGATGCGGCCTACGAGGCCTATATCAGCGATCCGGCTATTCCTCGTTCCATTTATGAAATTCCCGGTGCGCGCGAATGCGCGATGGAGTTCCGCAGCTTTTCCAAGAATGGTGGATTTACGGGAACCCGCTGTGCATACACGGTGTTGCCGAAGTCCCTGGAATGCCGCATCGCGCCAAATGGCGAAAAGAAGTCACTGCATCCGTTATGGAATCGCCGCTTCAGCACGAAGTTTAACGGCGTGAGCTATGTAACCCAGCGCGGGGCAGAGGCGGTTTACTCCCCTGAGGGCAAGAAGCAGATTGCGGAACTGATCAAAAACTACATGGAGAATGCGCGCATTCTCCGTGAGGCGCTCACAAAGGGTGGCCTCAAAGTTTTCGGTGGCACAAATGCTCCGTATATCTGGGTACAGACGCCGCAGGGCATTAGCAGCTGGGAAATGTTCGATCGTGTGCTCAATGAACTGAATATCGTGGTTACGCCCGGTAGCGGCTTCGGCAGCGCAGGGGAGGGGTATTTCCGCGTTTCAGCTTTCAATAGCCGCGTTCGTGCCGAGGACGCTGCAAAGCGCTTCGCTGAGAAAAAGTGGTAGCAAGTCCTGAATTTCAGCCGCAATTTGGAATTGTAGGGGTTTAAAAACCCCCTACACTTGGAGGTGCTATGAACTTCGCCCGAATCATGCGATTTTGGATGCTTTCAGTCGCATTTGGCATTTGCCTTTCCAGTGTTTTTGCCCAATCCGCACCATCAGGTTCCGAAAACAGGGCGAAATCCACCGATAAAGAATTTGTCCGCACGCTCATGGGAAAACTCTACAGCGGCAAGATCGAGTTCCGGGATGATTACACGCTTCGTATTTCCAACGACCTCGGAATTTCCAATGTGCCGATTGCGGAACTCGACGAAATAAATTTCAAAAAGTACGGATTCAAAAAAGACCGCTCCCAGGATGGACGTTTCTGGGCAGAGCGCAAAGCTGCCCTGGGCCAAGCGATGATAGCCATGAATAACAGGCAGGGCGAAGCCATCGGTAAAGAAAGAATCAGCGGTGGCGGAGCAGCTGGAATTTCTTCGAGCATGAAGGAACTCGGCCCCTTTCAGGGATTGATCGATAAATTTGAAAAGTCGGATAGCAAAAATTTTGATTCCACCGCCACGGCCAATGCCAGCCCCGGCAGTTCTCCTGTAGCCGCAAATCCCAAGCCTGCCGCGAGCCCTCTGACTTCTCTTTTCGGCACTCCGGGCGGAATGCCAACCGATCTTATTAGGCCAGTTATTCAGGCCGGTTCCGCAGCAGTCGGAGTTGGAGTTCCGTCTATGCCGGATTTTTCATCGGGATCTTCCTCGCCCTAGAGCGTCAGGATTCTTTCCAGTGGATCGTTACCGGCTTATCAATTGCCGAATCCAGGCTGAGAAAAACAGGGCAGTTCATCGCGGCACGCTCCAGCACACCCTGTGGATCGGAAGATTTTGAAAGTGGTATCCACATTTCCGTGGTAAGGCGCCGGATCTTTCGTGGTCCTTCGGTGGTCATTTCCTTCGTCACATCGATACGCAATCCGTCAATCGCTGCGATATTATTTTTACGTCCCAGAATAGCCATCGTCGTTGCCATGCAGGTTCCCAGTGCGGTGCCCACGAGATCGGTAGGGGAAAAAGATTCGCCCTTACCCTGATTGTCGACCGGCGCATCAGTCTGGAGCGTGGTGGATGAGGAGACGTGTTTCGCTTCACAGCGGAGATCACCAACATATTCGAGAGATACTTTTACCATGATGCAAACTTTAGGCTTTGAAGAATTTTGTTCAATTCGTTTAACGAAACAGCATCAAATTTCTCAGGAGGGTGCCATTGGGTATTTTTCTCCCTGGATGCAAACCTAGGATTTGAAGCTTACAAAGCCGGTTTACGCCGCGCCATCGCGAATATCTTATCGGCCATGTGTTCATACGCCTGCTCGTGCTCCGGCCGGAGATGGGAACGGAATATTGTCGTAATCCTAGCGATCTCTAATTTGCGGATTCCTCCAAGGTCACGGAACGGATCAATACATTGCCTTCACCGTGTGAGAGAACGAGAGAGAGTTTTTTGGATGTTTGAGAGTTGAGGTTACCGATTGTAGTTGTGAAGGTCTGCCAGTCATTGCCAGGAGCGAAATTTACCGCCTTGTAGTAATACCAGCCATCCTGCAGACGGATGCAGAAATCCGTCTTTGGAGAAATAAGGCCGGACCATTGCCACCAGCCGCGTCCAAAATTCGAATATCCTGGCCCTTCTTTATTCGACTTAAAATCGGGAAGCGCTTTTGCAACGACCGTAATAATCACTTTTGTCATGCCATAATTGAGGCGGATCATTTGATCGACGCTCACAAAAGAACTCTTCATCGCCTTCAGTTCCAGGACGGGAAAGCCATCTTTCATGACGATTTCACCCGCTTCATTGACGGTGACGAGCTTGCTTTCTCCGTTCCAGTAATTACGGCCATCCTTAAAATCACCATTCTT
>JBDSIH010000072.1:0-5716 GCA_039918055.1 Chthoniobacterales bacterium | reverse complement strand
TTACGCAAAGAGGGGTAGACACTCAGTAGGCCGTTTTTAACCGCCCAGAACGGATAGGGAGAAATAAGATCCACAGTCTTTATGGGTAACTGGAATTCTGATTAGCGCAACCGGTAACCGCGGCAATTTCTCCTATTGATGCGTAGGGGAATTGACAATTTAGCGGAGGTTTGGAGACTACTTCGTCATGACACCTCCCGATGAATCTGTCTCCTTTGAGGGCGCAACGCTTCCCGCCGTGGGACTCGTAGCAGAACTGAGTGATGAAGACCGTGCGATGCTGAGTTCCTATGGCCAATTCGGTTTTCTTGAGGCAGGGCATTTGGCAATCCGGCAGGGAACCCCGCAGGACCGGCTATATTTCGTGATTTCAGGAGTATTCCACGCCAAGCGCGAGGATGAAGGACGGGAAACCTTCCTTGGCACTATCTCCCAGGGCGAATGGTTTGGTGAAATCAATATTTTCGATCCCTCCGCAGCCAGCGCAACGGTCTCCGCCGTAGGAGCCACACAGCTCTGGTCGATCAGCCGAGAGGAATTATTGGCCTATCTGGGGACTTATTCTGAAGCAGGGCTTCAATTAATGATCGGAATTGCCACAAATCTCAGCCGCCGCATGCGGAATGTCTCAAAGAAACTGGCCATGCATTCAGAATATGAAGACCTGGCTACCAGAATTCATTGATTTTAAAGTAGTTCTGTAAGTAGCTTGTCGTTATTTACTTACATTAAGTAATTTCGTACATACGCGTGCAAATACGGAGTACGGAAGACGGTATTTGAGAATTAACATGACTTCCCTACTACCCCGTGCTACTCTACCAGCTCGTATTTATGCAAAGAAAAAGTGCTTTTTCTCGTCGTTTACCGGATCTCGTAACCGAAGAACTCGTTTCAGCCCTCTCGAAGAAGAACACGACGTTCGAATTCAAGCAGCTGTTCGAAGTTGTTCATGACAGGCTCCGCAAGCGTAATGCTGCGAGCGGCGGAGAGGAAATGCTACGCCTCAGAGCCTATGAGAAACTCCAAAATCTGGTTTCTCGTGGGATGGTTAAAAAGACTGGTAAGAAATACAAAGGTCTTGCCGCTCTGGCTCATGCGCTCACGCCTATCGAACCCATCGGTCTGCGTCCAGCGGTGCCTACAGCCGTAAAGGAATAAATTTGATGCTTGTCCTCCACGGAGGAAATTAGCAAAAGTTCCGCATGCTTCAAAGTTACGTACCCGTACTGTTGCACATTCTGGTTGCTGTCGGCTTTGCCACGGTAACGCTGCTGGCTAACCTTGTAGTCGGTCGCTCCGGAAAACGCAGTAAGATCAAAGACACGGCGTATGAATGTGGTATGCTGCCTGAAGAAGGCGTGCAGCCTCGGTTCAGCGTAAAGTTCTATCTTGTGGCGATGTTGTTCATCCTTTTCGATATCGAAATCGTCTTCATGTATCCCTGGGCAGTCGTTTTCAAAGATTTTATCGTGCAGCAGGGGCACATCATTTTCTGGAGTATGCTCGGTTTTGTCTCCGTTCTGATGGTGGCTTATCTGTACGCCGTTAAAAAAGGCGCGCTAGAGTGGCGCTAGGTTGACCTTCTATGGTCCACCATCTGGTTCTTTTCAAGCTGAAGCCCGGCACCACGGATGAAACTGTGGAAAATATGATGCGTGAGACACGCATGCAGCTTCTGAAGATCCCAGAAGTCCTCAATATCAAGTGCGGCAAACGCGTTGATCCGGATAATGACTGGCAGTTTTTCCTGGCTGTGGATTTTGAATCCATGAATCGCCTCGCGGTTTACACGAAGGATCCCATTCACGTGAAATATGTGGAAGAGATCATCAAGCCCAATGTGTCAAAGCGGCTCGCGCTCGATTATGAGATGGAGCCCGGCAGAGACGTCAAATATTCCTGAATCCGGGCGGTCACAAATCGGATTTCCTCTTCACTAATCGTAAATGGCGGCGTGAAGGAAAGGACATTGGAATCAGGCCCACCCGCTAGCAGCAGCAAACCGTCTTTCAGCGAGGACTTCACGATGGAGATCGCTTCCGTTGTCGCAGGCTTCCCATCGCGATGAGAAAGCTCCATGCCGATCATTAAACCCAAGCCGCGGATATTTGCTATCAACGGAGACTGAATCGTTCGCAGTGATTCGATGAGTTTGCGCCCGGTCACCCGAACATGTTTTGTGAGTTCGGGTTTAAGATGCTCTTGAATCGAGGCGAGCGCCATGGCGCAGCCAACGGGATTTCCAAGGAATGTACTCGTATGCAGGGCTTCACCTCGGGACACGGGCCAGGCATCCATGATATCGCTCCGCGCCACACAGGCCGCGAGGGGAAACCCTCCGGTGAGCGCCTTACCCACACAGATGATATCCGGGATCACGGGAAAATGTTCACAGGCAAAGAGACGCCCTGTGCGATTAAAACCTGTGTAGATTTCATCGACGATGAGGAGGATTTTTTCCTCGTCGCAAATCTGCCGAAGCAGGGTGAGAAAATCCCGGGGCGGCACGATTTCCCCTCCTCGTCCCTGAATGGGCTCCACGAGAATGCAGCCAATCTCGCGCCTGCGCAGAACTTCAAAAATCCGCTTTCGAACTTCCTCGAGACAATTGGAACTGCAATTTGGAAAAGGATCGCCCTCCAGGCGGAAGTCTTCCTTTTGATGAAAAGGACAGTGAAAACACGACGGATAAGGAATTTTTTCCGAGAACTTTGCGAGCTGAGACTTAAAAGGATGGCTGAAGTAAGGAATACCCGCCGTTTCCAGCGCGCCATAGCCCAGGCCATGGTAGCCACCCGTGAACGAAATGACGCCAGGCTTTCCGTTGTGAAGCAGGGCCGTTTTAAGTGCAGCTTCGACAGCTTCTGAGCCAGAATTACACAGAATGGTTTTACCAGTGCCCACCTTCCAACGCTCAAATGTGATTTCGCTCAGTTTACGGCACAACTGTGCTTTCGATTCCGTGGGATGCACATCCCCCATGGCATGAAGCAGTTTATCCGCCTGCGCTCGAGCGGCATCGCGAATGACGGGTGCATTGTGTCCAAGACTCGCAACGGCAAATGCGGAAGTCAGATCGAGAAAACAATTCCCATCCACATCCCAGACATTGACGCCCTCGGCGCGTTCCCAGAAAACAGGAAAATCCGCATCGAGATACGTGACGTTTCTGCTTTCATATTGGCGCAGTGTTTCCGCCAGCGCATAGGAGCGCGGCCCGGGCACTGCGGTACGGAGGGTCGGAAGCATGTGCTATTTTTTTGCGATTCGCCCGTAAATGCGTTCGTGAAGTTTTGCAGAATTCGCCCATGAAAAATCCGCCTGCATCGCGTTAGTAGCAAGCGTCTGCCATGATGCTTTATCCGCGAAGACCTGACTGGCGCGTCGGATCGCGTCGAGGAATGCCTCCGAGGTGCAATCGTAGAATACAAAGCCATTTCCCACTCCTGACGAAACGTCATAATCCTGCACGATCTGGTGAATCCCTCCACTGGCGCGCGCTACAAGGAGGTTTCCGTATTTCAGCGCGGTCATTGCTGTTTCTCCGCCTGGCTCAAAGCGCGAAGGAACCAGAAGAATATCTCCGCCCCCCAGCAGAAGACGCGTCAATGATTCGTCGCAATCCTTTTCCCATGCCATTTTTTGGCGGTGCTTTTTGAGAAGGGTCTTAAGAGCCGTTTCATAACGTGCATTCCCCTGCCCTATCACGACAAGCCGCACGTCGGCAGCTAGCAGGCGGTCTATAATTGGCAGCAGAATATCCAACCCCTTCGACTCAATGAGACGAGAGAGAATGGTCAGCACCGGTCCCGTGGGATTTGGCGCGAGATTGAATTTCTTGAGAAGCGCTTCGCGACAGACGGTCTTCCCTTTGAGTTTCGAAGCGTCGAATGTTGCGGATAATAACTTGTCGCTCGCCGGATTCCATACAGAATAATCAATACCATCAGGAATGCCGTGAAGCTTGCCGGCGTTTTCGCGAAGCACTTCTTCCAGCCCGCAGCCGAATTCCTTCGTCTGGATATCCTGAGCATAATGTTCGGTGGGTACGATAATCACATCGGCCTGCACGATGCCCGCCTTGAGGCAATTCATACTGCCAAAAAATTCCGCGCCTTTCACCGAAAACCATTCACCGCCGAGATTGGTAAGGTCAAAATCGTAACTCCAGAAATTCCCCTGGTAAGCAAGATTGTGAATACTGAGCGCCGTGGCGAAGGGTGCATTCTGCGCCTTTACCAGAAGCGGGAGAAGTGCGGTCTGCCAGTCGTGCGCATGCAGAATTTCCGGCACGGGATCCAGACGTTTCGCAAGTTCAATAACGCACTTGGTAAAAAAGATGAAGCGTTCGGCATTATCCTGATAGTCCTTACCATCTGTGCCATAGATGGCACTGCGGTCAAAATACTCATCCCTACGGATCAGAAGAATCTGGACGCCGTTTGGGGCGCGCGTTTCAAAAACTTCTGCCGTCCGGGTCTGGTTTCCCATTGGCACGGTAATCTGCACCTTCGAGGGCTTGATCTTGAAATCCTTGTTTTCCCGGATACAGCGATAGAAAGGGATCGCCACACTGACCTGATGCCCCGCACGTTGCAGTTCCTGCGGAAGCGCAAGCATGAGATCGGCAAAGGAACCCGTGCGAGCAAAGGGCTCCATTTCGCTTGTAGCCATGAAAATATTCATAGTTCCTCGTTTTAGCATCCGCGCATCTCCCTGTCATCATCGGATAAACCCTCATCGAAAGAATTGTGCAGACGCGGAAATGGCCTTAAACTGTATTAGTATGAATCGCCTCTTTCGCATTCTGGCCGATATTGCGATTGTCCTTGGTGGGCTGGTAATCTACGCGCGATTCATTGAGCCCCGTTGGCTGGCCATTCGCAGAATCCGCATTCCGGGCCTGCCGGGCGGTGAAAGACCAATCCGGATAGTGCATCTCACCGATCTCCACGCGTCGAAATACGTACCTTTGAGCATGATTGCGCACGCGGTAAGAGAAACCGTTCAGCTCAAGCCCGATCTTATCTGCCTCACGGGAGACTACATTACAGATTATTATGAAGACTGGGATGCCTATTCCCAAACGTTGCGCTCGCTCGCAGAATGCGCGCCGACCTTTGCGGTCCTGGGTAATCACGACGGAGGCCCGTGGGCGCACGCCGTCGGTTACGGTTACGAAACTTTTGATGAAGTGAGCAATATGCTGAACGCCGCAGGCATCCGCATCCTGCGAAATGAAAGCACGCGATGCGAAATTGCAGGGAGAACGCTTCATCTCGTCGGCCTTGGCGATACGTGGAGTGCGGACTGCATTCCCGAACAGGCGTGGGAAAATGAAATTTCGTCCACTGAAGCGATTATCGTCCTCTCCCATAATCCGGACTCCAAAATAACCCTGCGTCCCTATCCCTGGCACTTCATGCTGTGCGGACATACCCATGGCGGGCAAGTGGTTTTTCCCGGCAAATATGCCCCCTTTGCGGAAATAACGGATCGAAACTTTGCCCGGGGCCTCTGTCCTTATGCGGGACGCCTGATCTACATTAATAGTGGCGTCGGCAACCTGCAGAGCTGGCGGTTTAGCTGTCGCCCGGAAATCGCCGAAATTACTCTCTGAGAGAGGGATTTTAGCGGTGTTATAACTTGCTTGAATAGCTGCGAAATGGTTTATTCCCACCTCTGATTTCATGGAAGGGTGGCTGAGTCCGGT
>JBDSIH010000071.1:0-7637 GCA_039918055.1 Chthoniobacterales bacterium | reverse complement strand
GCACGGATGGCGGAATGCGCAGTGGGGAAGATGTGGTTTATGCCACGCTGCTTGGTGCAGAGGAATATAATTTCGGCACGATGGCCCTGATTGCCATGGGCTGTGTGTATGTGCGCCAGTGTCACCTTAATACCTGCCCTGTGGGTGTTGCGACACTGGACGACAGACTTCGTGGAAAATTCAAAGGCAAGCCTGAGAATGTCGTAAACTTCTTTAATGCTGTCGCACAGGAAGTGCGTGAGATCATGGCGTCGCTCGGATTCCGCACCATCAATGATATGGTTGGCCGCGTTGAATGTCTGCGCCAGCGGATGATTGAAAATCACCCGAAGGCAAATACGGTAAGCCTTAAGCGTCTTTTGGTGGATGTGGCAAAAGACGACTCCTCGCTCGTTCGCCATGCCACGCGTTTAAGAAATGACGGGTTTGAAGATGGATCGCTGGATGACACGATTCTCCAGGAGGCGGGCCAGGCCATCAATGACGGGCAACCCATTTCGCTTTCTTATAAGGTCGCCAATACGAACCGTTCCGTAGGAACCATGGTTTCCGGGGAAATTGGTTATCAGTATGGCGAAGAAGGTCTGCCTGACGGCACCATCGAATTAAAATTTACGGGAAGCGCCGGACAGAGTTTCGGCGCATTCCTGAGCCGCGGCATTCGCATGATTCTTGTGGGCGAAGCCAATGACTATGTGGGCAAGGGGATGAGTGGCGGAGAAATTATCATCAAGCCCCGGGTTCAGAAAATTTTCAAAGCGCACGAAAATATCATCATTGGAAATACAGTGATGTATGGCGCCACGGGCGGTTCGCTGTTTGCGAACGGACTCGCTGGAGAACGTTACTGCGTTCGTAATTCCGGCGGCACGACTGTTGTCGAGGGTGTAGGTGACCATTGCTGTGAATACATGACTAATGGCACGGTGGTTGTTCTCGGACCGACGGGCAAAAATTTCGGAGCGGGAATGACAGGTGGTGTGGCATACGTACTCGATCTGAATAATGAATTTCTGGATCGTTACAATCCGCAGCTGGTCACTCCTGAGCGTTTATCTTCAGAAGACGATATGGTCGCATTAAAGAGCCTGATATTCCGTCATCTGGAATATACGGACAGCGAGCAGGCCAAGGCCATTCTTGCTGACTGGGCAAAATACGAGCAGAGCTTCTGGAAAGTTTATCCCAGCGTTCCTGTTGCCAAGCCCATTGGAGATGAGCAAAAATTTCCCACGGGAGAAAATGTTATCAGCGAAGACGTGACTGCTTCGCGATGAAAGCGGCGACAGATTCTCCCCGGCAACTTCTCCGCATTATCGACCAACTGGCGATTTTTCTGGAGAATCGTCCCGGCGCGCTTGTCGCGGTATGCGATGCTCTGGCCGAGGCGGCGATCAATATTTACGGGATGACCGTTTCCGATACTGTGGACCATGCCGTCGTGCGCCTGGTGGTAAGTGATTCCCGCAAGGCTGTTTCGGTATTGGAGGCGCATGGGGCCCTGGTGGTGGAGGATGAGGTCCTCATGCTGGAAAATGATAACCGCCCCGGCGGACTTTCCTCTGTCGCGAGGAAACTGGCTGAAAAGAAAATAAACATCGAATATGCCTATCTCGCATCGATTCCAAATGCCCGTAAGGGATTACTGATTTTAAGGGTAAATAATCCCAAAAAAGCCCTTAAAATTCTGTCTGCCTGATCGCTGATTCCCAGCGAAGTCATTGACACTCCCTAGCATTCAACGATTATTGGATATGCGGAAAGCAGTATCCCGATTACACGAAGGCGCATTTGATGAAGAAAGCGTCGTAAAGCTCGCCAAGGATTTCCATGCAGAAATGGGAAGGACGACATCCTGCGCATTTCTTTTTATGACGGTCGACTATCTGCCACACCTGGCGGATTTTACGGAACTGCTCCGCGTGCACGGTCACATTGTAGAAGTGGTCGGTTGCACTGCAGGAGGAATAAGCGGTAATGGAGACGGGCAGGAGTCCGGTTCGGGGTTTTCAATTCTTGGACTATCCTTTGATGATTCAAAAGCGCATTTCATCGAGCTTTCTCAGGATCAGGTTGCAGATCATACCGGAATAGATTTCTGGCGGAAACAGGCGCCCATTACTGATCCTCGCGGATGGGTCGTTCTGCTCAACTCAGCAGCGTTGGATGCGGAGAAATGGATATTACAATGGGATGCCGCATTTCCCGGCGTGCCTTGTGTGGGTGGGCTTGCAAGCAGCTCTACCGGCGAAGAGGATTTTGCGGTATTTCATAACGACAAACAGGTTCAGGGAATCGTCATCGGTTTTACGGGAGCGATGGAGATCACCCCTATTCTCAGTCAGGGATGCCGGCCGATCGGGGATCCTCTTCCTGTGACCCGTGCGGAGGCAAATGTCATTTTCAGCCTCGGCTCACGACCCGCCTATGAAGCACTGGAATCGGCTTTTAATTCCCTGCAGGAATCTGAAAAAGCAGAAGCCAAAGGAAACCTTCTTGCGGGACTTGCGGCGACGGAATACGTGGAGGAATTTAAATCCAGTGATTTTATTGTAAAAAATATCCTGGGTGCGGATCCTAAATCCGGCGCAGTGGCTATTGGCGGTGTGCCAAGGCTGGGGCAGACTTTGCAATATCAGTTTCGAAGCCGCGATGCTGCAGAGCTGGAACTCCGACAGACGCTTCAGGATGCGAATGCGGGCCAGAAGCCTCTGGCTTCTCTTTTATTCTCCTGCAATGGGAGAGGTACTCATTTTTTTGGCAAGCCTCACCATGATGCAAGCGTTCTTAACGAAGTTTTGGGAAATCACGCATCAGCGGGTTTTCTATGCAACGGGGAAATCGGCACGAGCGGAGGCAAAAATGGCATTCACGGCTATACCGCTTCGGTGGCTTTCTTTTTATAATTTCAGAACCGTATGAAAATCTCATTTAAACCCTTGGTTATTGGCGCAATTGTAATGGTGCTGATAGCCGTCTGGCTTACTTTTGGGAAACCGAGCTTTTTCTCAAAAGACACTAAGAAAGAATTTCCTGACGACATCACCTCAGAAGTTACCAAGCGCAATATTCAGTATGATCTTACCCTGACAGGGGAAATTGCCCCCGGATTCCAGATGGATGTTAAGGCGGAAGTGGGTGGGAAAGTAAAATCGATCGATGTCACCGCTGGTCAGGTTGTCAAAAAAGACCAATTGCTCGCCGTTATTGATGATACCGATCTGAAGACCCAGGAAAACACGGTTACAAGAACGATTCAGGGGACACTTCTACAAAAAGAAAAAGCCAAGGGTAACTTTGATCGGGCGCAGAAGCTTTATGATGCGAAACTCGTCAGTAAGGAAATTTACGTTAACCTGCAATCGGATTACCAGATCGCTTCTAATGCGTACGAAATCGCGAACCAAAGCCTGAAGGCTGTTAGAGATCAACTCGCTAAGACACGGATTCTGGCGCCTGCAGATGGCACGGTGCTGAGTATTCCCGTGACTCCCGGGCAGGTCATCATCGCTGCTGCCAGTGTCAATTCCGGCACTGCGCTGATTACCTTTGCGGACTTATCAAAGCTCCTGATTAATACGCATGTGAATCAGATGGATGCCGATAAAATAATTCTTAATCAGGAAATTTTTGTCAGTGTCAGCCGTGAGGAGGCATCCCTTAAGGCGAAAATTGAATTTATAGCCCCTTTGGCCACGGTCAAAAACAGCATTAAGGGATTTGATGTGACGGCGGCAGTAAAAGATCCCGATCATCTTTTAAAACCCGGAATGACAGTGCGCATGAAAGTGCCCGTCGCCCATGTCGAAAACGCACTGTGTGTGCCTATCGCCGCTGTTTTCCGAGAGAAGAACGAGCATGTTATTTATGTCCGCAATGGGGAAACGACGGAAAAGCGTAAAGTAAAAGTCGGAGTTGCAGATTTATCCTATGCGCAGATTCTTTCCGGAGTAAAGGAAGGCGAAAAAGTTCTTCTCGTAGATCCTAAAAATATCAAATCCTCCTAAGCATTATAAAATGTCTGCGATCGTTTTGGAAAAGGTTTACAAAACCTACCATGTAGGAGATCAGGAGATTCATGCTCTCAACGGGGTGGATTTGCGGATCGAGCGTGGCGAATTTGCATCCATTATCGGCCCCAGCGGGAGTGGAAAATCCACGATGATGCACCTTCTGGGGTGTCTCGATACGCCCAGCAAAGGTAAGTTGGAAATTTGTGGGCACGATATCAGTAGCGCATCGTCGAACGCGCTCTCGGGAATTCGAAATCGTGAAATCGGATTCGTCTTTCAATCTTTCAATCTTCTCGCACGGTTTAACATTCTTGAGAATGTAGAGCTTCCTTTGATCTATGGCGGACTTACCGCTTCAGAGCGGAAAAAGAAAGCGGCGGCAATTATTAAGACAGTGGGTCTGGAGGAGAGAATGTATAATCGCCCTTCGCAATTAAGTGGAGGCCAGTGTCAGCGTGTGGCCATCGCGCGTGCGCTGGTGAATGACCCGGAAATCATTCTTGCGGATGAGCCGACAGGAAATCTCGATACGGCTACAGGGCAGAATATTCTCGCCCTTTTTAAGGATCTTCACAAAAGCGGACGCACGGTGATTCTGGTCACACACGATCCCCGCATTGCCGCCACGACACCCCGCGTCATAGAAATCAGCGACGGAAAAATTGTCTCCGGCAAAACATGAGCTTTTTTCTGTGTATTGAAGTGGCGCTGCGGGAAATCTGGGCGCATCGTTTTCGAAGCCTTCTTTCCATGATGGGCATCATTCTCGGCGTAAGCAGCCTGCTTACAACGATGGCGCTCACAGCAGGTATTGAAAAAGGCATGCGGGCGACGCTTCAGCAGGTTGGAGGCCTCGAGGGACTGGAAATCACCGATAAGGAATTGGTCGGAGCTCTTCAGGATTTCTGGAGTTTATCCCCGGGTAGGACGATCGAGGATGCACGGGCAATCAAAGCCTCGGCACCGTTAATTTCGTATGTGACCCCTGAAATTATCTTCGGTGCAAAAGTAGGAACATACGGAAATGGAAATGCCGACGGGTATACTATCACGGGCTGCTGGCCGGATTACATGCAGATTAAAAATCACGAACTCGCTGCCGGACGTTTCATCTCTGACCTTGATGATGAAGAGGGGCATCATTGCGCGGTTATTGGCGCTACGATTTCGCAGAATCTATGGCCGGGAAAACCGCCGATAGAAGTTTTGGGAAATACGATTTTTATTAATGATATCGCATTCAAGGTAGTGGGAGTCTTTATCCGCTATGAACGTGATTACGAAAAAATCCGGGAGAAAACGGGTTCTACCAAGGCAAGTGCGCAACGACGCGAGAAGCGCGGGCTGATTACGCGGCCTAATGCAAGAGATCCCTTCAGCTGGAAAAACCAGGCGGTAATTATTCCTTATAGCACCATGTTTTATGAATTTCGTTCGGGCTTGTTTCCGGATGATTCGTTGTATTCCTACCGCATGAACGCGCTGGAAATTAAAGTGAAAGATATTAATTTTTTCGATCAGGCCCTTGACCAGACGCGCGCGGCAATGAATGTAACGCATCGCAATGTGGATGACTTTGCATTTAACACGAAGGAAGATTGGGTGGACCGAATTGACTCCAGCGTGAAGGCGAACCAGATTAGCGGCGGAATTATTGCAGGAATAAGCCTTTTGGTCGGCGGCATCGGTATTGCAAATATCATGCTGGCGAGTATTTCCGAACGGGTTCGGGAAATCGGTATCCGGCGGGCCGTTGGCGCCCGTGGGAGAGATATTTTCCTGCAAATTCTTGTAGAGAGTGTAGCGATCGCAACGATCGGCGCAGTCCTTGGAATTTTCGCGGGGATAGCGCTCATGCAGCTTTTCGTGATGATTTCACCCGAACAGAACTCGCCGATTCTTCAATTCTCCAGCATTTTTATCAGCGTAGGATTTGCGATTCTTGCCGGAATTATCTCGGGAATTTATCCCGCGCTAAAAGCCTCGCGCCTCGATCCGATCACCGCACTGCGCTACGAATAAGCAGGCTTATTCTTTTTGTATCCACTTGAACGTGCCATTTTCGAGAGGCACTTCGATTTCTTCGCCTTTAAGGGCCTGATTCCGCAGAAGCTCCGCTTTCTTTTTCTGAATGTCGGGGAGGGGAAGTTTTTCTTCCTCCGCTTCCTGTTTCATTTGTTTCATGCGCTCTGCATTTTCATCGCGAATCGAAATATGCACATATTCCGCCTGACCGCCTGCGGGCTCTGAACGGATGGCAAGAAGTCCATCGTGACCTTCTCCGATAATCCGCGAAATCTTCATGGTCATAATATCCGCCCTGCGATTGCGCTGCTTAGGCGTAGTAGTGGACTTCGTGACGTCCTGCTTTGTCGGAGAACCATGCTCATAGATATCCAGGCGCATATCGATATTCACCTTTACTGGATCATTCGTAGTAAGATTTACGGAAGGCGTTTTACAGCTCGTTAGTAAAATCAGGCTACCGACTCCCAAAAGGGATAATTTATTTTTCATGGGGATTTTTCTTTCTCTTGCCAGCGCCCGGCGGAATCATCCGAATGAAGCACAATATCGAGATTTCTGGTGCCTGTAGGGCCTGTAAGGCTAAGTTTTAAAATACCTTGGGAATCCACAAACCAAAAATTGCCGGTTCCTTTTGTATAGTCGAAATCCCGAAATGTCTCAAGCGCTATGCGTGTACTGCTTTGCTTAAAAGGCGTCCAGTTTGGAGGGATTTCCTTAAGGAATTGCTCCATTTTGGTGATTTTCAGGTGGCCGGACTTTAATGTGCGGAAATCGCCTTTCATTCGGTGAATGAGCTTTTTCTGAGCATCTACCTGAAGATCAAAATTCAGTCGGCCCGTCATTTGAAGCGTTTCCGGAGCAAATACAGAGGTGAACTGTTTGAGATCTATCCTCCTGCCATAGAGCCACGCAAACCATGGCGAGGAATCCTGGAAGAAAAGCGAAAAACCGCCACCGATTTTTCCGCTGTATGCGTCTCCTCCAAACTTTCCGACAATTCCATTCTTGTCGAAATTCAGCCAAAGCCAGAGATTTTGTGATCCATATGTTCGCCAGCGTACTTCCTCAATGCGAATATCGGGCACGAGGTTGTTCTGTCGGGAGTCAGGAGGATAGGCGAGATGGATATTTGCAATGATATGCTTTAACTCAATCTGGTAATCCCGGTTCTTATAAACATCCGGCGGGGTGATGGAGACATGCAACTGGCGAAGCGCCGCGATATCCGACAGAGGAACATTTTTTGAATCCGCCTGGAATATCCACGGCAGGTCTACCTCACGGGCTCCGCCCAGCGCGAAAACGATCTTTCCAAAAGCAGCGCTGAAGGTATTGACGGTCCACAGTTTCTCATGTGCCTGTTCAGCTTCTTTCTGAAATTTTTTCTTATCATCCTGCGCAGACTCCATGTACCAGAAAAGATCTTCACGCAGAAAGATCACCGGATCCATTATGGTAATATCGTCAATTTGCTTTTCCAGAATCTGTTTGAGAGAAAAGCGGACAAATATATTGCGCAGCGCCATGACTTTTACAAAAGGATCTAGCGGAGAATAGATATTCAGATCCGAAATTTTTACGCGCTGCATAGTAGTG
>JBDSIH010000070.1:0-7598 GCA_039918055.1 Chthoniobacterales bacterium | reverse complement strand
TAAGCACGCCGCGCTTTTCAGCATCTTCGATCATCGCCATACCGATACGGTCTTTAACGCTACCCAATGGATTGAAAAATTCACACTTTAGCGCAACCGTCGCGTGAAGATCTTTCGTGATGTTGTTTAATTTGACCAGTGGAGTGTGGCCGATTGTCTCAACAATGTTATTATAAAGTTTTCCCATAGGATTGGTCGTATTTAAATTAAAGTCCGGTAAAGCTACACAAGTCCGCTTGCTTTCGCCAAGGCTTTCTTACAGCTTTAATGCCATGGAAGACCTCCTTTCCGAACCGCAAATCGGAGACTATTTGACTCAAATATCAGGATGGGTTCGGCTGGGCTCTGAAATCCGCAGGGAGTTCAAATTTAAAAACTTCCTCCAGGCCATGAATTTCGTAAATGCCGTGGCCGAAGCCGCGGAAAAATCCAATCACCACCCGGATATCGATATCCGCTGGAATACAGTGGTGCTCCGCCTTTCAACCCATAGCAAAGGTGGCCTTACCGAGCTGGACTTCAAGATGGCAGGCACGATCAATGGGTTGATCTGAGCCGTGTGGAACTATAGCGAAGCCGGATCGTTCAGAAGTTCAGAAAGCCGCTTGAGCAAGCGACCCGCAGCGCCGCCATCCAGAACACGATGGTCAAAACTAAGGGTAAACTGGGCAAGCGTCACCGGCAGCCACTGCTTTTCTTTCGCATCCCATAAAGGCTGAATCTGACCGGTTCCCATACCAAGCAAGAGAGTCTGCTCCGGCAAAGGAATAGGCGTGGCTAAAGTAAGGCCGAATGTGCCGTAATTCGTCACCGTTGCAATAGAACCTCCGGTATCCGCTGCCGGCAGTCGGCGCTGGCGGGCAAGCTCGACGAGTCGATTATATCGCTCCACGAGATCTGCAAGCTGAAATCCATCCACATTCCGGATAACAGGGACAAGCACACCCTCTTCCGCTTCCACGGCAAACCCAATATCAATTTCACGTGGATGCACAATACGGTCACCAATAAGACGACCCGCGATCGCGCTGTTTTCCGACAAGGCGATGGCTAAAGCCCGTAATGCATACAAAGCAGGGCCGGGTTTCACGGTCTGCTGCCTGCGGTGCTCAAGCAGATTATCAAGATGAATGGGTAGCACGACGGTCGCAAGCGGCCGCGTCCAGCTTCGGCGCATGGCATCGGCAACCGCCACTCGCATGGAGGATGCGGGTGTAATCCGATTACGCTCAATGCTCGCAAGGAAACGCTCCAGATCATCAATCGTCACGCGTCCGCCCGCGCCACTGCCTGCAACACCCGCGAGATCCGCAGCGTGCAGACCAAGCTCGTGCATACGGGCCTTCATTCTTGGGGAAAGGAAACTTGCTCCTTCTGCATGTGCGGGAACGGGCAGGCCGCTAATCGTGGGCTGCACGGTTTGCGGGCGGGAAAATTTTTCTTTTTTGGGCGGCTCGTACCGATCATCCGGCACTTCGCTATCGAGTCCCAGCTCCTTCGCATCCTCGTCGGAAACTTCGAGATACCCGAGCAGCGCTCCCACGGGATAGCTCTGGTTCAATTGCGCGATGATCTTTGAAACGGTTCCTCCACAGGAAACGGTCACTTCCATCATCGCCTTGTTCGTCTCGACATCCATGACCGGAGCATCGGTCTGCACCTTATCTCCTTCTTTGAAGGCAATGCGAACAATGGTGGCCTCGGCGATAGACTCACCGAGCTGGGGCATAACAATCGGAATCTGAGGCATGGCGTTTTAGCGGTTAAAGTTCCAACAGGCGACGGGTGGCATTAGCGATAGTTTGAGCAGTAGGTCGGTGCGTTCCCCACAGGCGGGGATGATAAGGGACCGGAGTATCTTTAGCATTTAACCGCTGAGGAGGCGCATCCAAAAGTCCAAAACCTTCGGTGACTACCCGGGCGATGACTTCCGCAGTGACCCCGCCCCATGGCCAGGCTTCCCCCACACACAACATGCGACCCGTGCGTGCTACCGAGGCGAGAACCGTATCGGTATCCAGGGGCTTGATAGTGCGAAGATCAACGACTTCGATTTCGTAACCGTCAGAAACCAGCTCCTCCGCTGCGGCGAGCGATTCGTGCACCATGGCGCTATAGGCTACGATGGTGGCATCGCGTCCGGCACGTGCAATTCGCGCCTTACTACAGGGCATTGCCTCATCAGGAAGTTTATCCGCCTTGAGGTGGTTATAGAGAAGTTTGTGCTCAAAGAAAATGACCGGATCATCAATCGCCACTGCTTCAAGCAGCATGCTGTAGGCATCCTCGACGGTTGCCGGCGTCATTACAATCAAGCCAGGGTAGTGCGCATAGATCGCTTCCATGCTCTGACTGTGAAAAGGCCCCGTTCCCGAAGTTCCTCCGGAGGGCAGACGCACCGTAATCGGGCAGGTGACTCCCGTGCGGTAATAGAGCGTTGCGGCCTGGTTGACGATCTGGTTAAAGCCGCAGACTGAAAAATCCGCAAACTGCATTTCCACAATGGGACGCATTCCCTCGATGGCCGCGCCGATGGCCGCGCCAATAATGCCGTCCTCACTCAATGGCGCATCCAGAACACGGCCAGGATATTCCTTAAGAAGATTCTTTGTCGCTTTGAAAGCGCCGCCGAACGAACCCACATCCTGCCCGTAAATAAAAACACGTGGATCATTGGCAAGCGCATGCCTCTGAGCCTCACGGATGGCATCCAGATACGTTATGCTCATGACTCGATAAAATGCTCCCGTAGTGATGGCGTGGAAATGGCCGTCCATTCCTCTTCGTCAGGATTCGGCAGCGGCTCGCGCTGGACGCGGGTGGCCGTCGACGCCACTTCCTGAATAATTTCATTTTTCCATGTCTGAATTTCTTCCTTCGTGGCCCAGCCCTGATCCAGAATGTGTTGTTCGCTCACGGCGATACAATCTCGGCCAACCGGCGCCTGCTTCAAAAGTGGATCGATATAAACAAAGTCATCATGTTCGCCATGGCCGACGAGACGCAGGAGATTCGCCACGACCATTTGCGGCCCCTTGCCCGTGCGCGCAGCCTGAACGGCATCACCCACTACCTTAAGACATGCGGCAAGATCCGTGCCATCCACTTCGTGGCCGGTGACTCCGTAACCGATCGCTTTATCCAGCAAATCCTTACAGGCAAACTGACTCGTCGTCGGCGTGGAGTAGGCGTACTGGTTATTTGCAACGATGATCACAAATGGAAGTTTTTCGACGGCGGCGATATTCAACCCTTCGTGAAATGCTCCCGTGGAGGTTCCTCCATCGCCGATGCAGGTCGCGCCGACCACGCCGGATTCTCCGCGAAATCTGCGCGCCATTAATGCTCCGCAAACCAGGGAAACCATCGCTCCAAGGTGACTGATCATGGCGTAATAGCCTTCTGCCGGACGGCCACGGTGAATATTCCCATCCCGCCCGCGCATGGAACCGAGCGAAGATCCAAGATAGGTGCGCAGGGTATCCAGAATGGTATCACCAAAAGCATAGCGGCCAGCCTGGTCACGAATGAGCGGCGCAAAAATATCGCCTTTATGCAGATTGACGCCGAGCGAGGCACTCAGGGCCTCCTGGCCTTTGCCGAGAAATACGCCCCCCACAATTTTTCCAGCACGATACAGGCTTGCAAGCTTGTCTTCTGTAAGCCGTGCCTGAAGCATGAATTTAAACGTCCGCAAATATAAAGCGGAGTCATTTTTAGAGGCTGGAGCCATCATTCAAAGATAAGTGTTTGAACCGTTCTCAGGCCAATCGCAAGCACAATGGGTTCGTTAAATCGAAGGCAAATAGTGAAGCAGAACCCAAAGAATGAGTCCAAGGATCGCGCAAAGAATGAAAAATCGCATCTGCGCCTTGCGGCGCTCCATCCGAAGTACCCGGCGATTACGCAATTGAGGAACATCGTCCTCATAACGGTTGTCGCGTAAAACTCCCGTAATGGCTGTGCGGGTAGTCGTAGTCACCGCCAGGCGATGCCGCTCTTCCATATCCCGGCGTTTTTTCTCTTCCTTAAGCTTTGGCGCTTTTTCCAGAAGCTTCCGTAATTTCGCTTCCTCGCGCAAAATCGCCAGTTCCTGCTCCTTTAGACGGCGCTGCTCGGAATCGATTGGAGAATTTGATTTTCGGTCTCGAGGGGTCGGCATGACTTAGTGGGTCGAAGCGAAATGCCAAAATAACACGACAAGCATAAGCGCTCCCACAATGATCAGAGGAAGTGTAAACGCCAGACCCATCATGAACCAATAGAAGAACGATTTCTCACCGCTTCCATATTCGTCATATTCCGAAGCGCTCGCTGCATAAGACACTTCGTCCTGCGCATCGGTGCCAATTTTGGGATAAAGTTTATCATACTCCGAACGGGCATCCTCCACACTGCTGAGTCCCTTGCCCAGTTCCCTCGGAAGTTCCGGCCCATTCCAACTCCGCACATTAATTCCATCGAGATGGCGCAGGTGTGCGGTGAAAATTTCCTGGATCGATTGAAGCTGATCCGTGCGTTTTTGGGTCTCGATGGATTCGCGCTGAATGACTGCAAGTGCACGATTGAATTTATCAACCATCTCGCCGCAACCGCGATCGAGTTCTTCCTGCTTACGGCTTAACTCTTCGAGCTTTAACTTTTCTTTTTCGATTTGTTCCTGCTGGCGGCGAAGCTCGAGCAATTGCTCCTGCGCCTTGTGAACCTGCGTGTCGAGTTCTTCTGTGGATAGGTCGAACTCCTCGACTTCTCCCTCAAGATCATGCTTTCGAAAATCAGACATATAAAAAAAGGTAAACCCAAGGTAAAAAAGACCACCGACTTTTCCAATGAAATTCGACAGCTTTTCGAGATTGTTTTTAGGAGGGCAATTTCAGCCGACCATTTCGAAAATAAACCCCTTGAGATATTCCGTCTCCGGCATGGCCAGTAAAACGGGGTGATCCGCCGGCTGAAGCAGCGATTCCACGAGGTGCGCGGAGCGTCGCGCATCATTTAATCCTGCGCGAACCGTTTCCAGAAAGTCCTGGGCGCCGATGTGGTGTGAACAGCTGAAGGTTGCAAGAATGCCGTTTTTCGAAAGAAGCTTTGCCGCCCGTAAATGCAGCTCACGGTAACCCCGCAGGGCTGCATGCGTACTGCCTTTGGCCTTTGTGAAGGACGGAGGATCCAGAATCACCAGATCAAATTCCAATCCCCGGCGTCCCGCATTGGGAAGATAATCAAAAACATCTCCTTCTTCGACGCTGACCGCCACCTCATTCAATTTCGCATTCTCGCGAATTTTCTCCACGCAATCGGCACTCGATTCAAGCGCAAGCGCGGATGTGGCACCATTTCGCATACAGGCCAGCGCGAAAGCCCCCTGATTGGAAAAGCAATCGAGCACTTTGCGATCCTTAGCATACGCGGCTACGCTGCGGTGATTCTCCATCTGATCGAGATAATACCCCGTTTTATGTCCGGAAAGCAGATCCACCTCGTAGCGACATCCGTCATTTACAAGTGTGACGCGCCCATCAGTTTGGCCCAGCAATACCCCCGCTTGTTGTGGCAAACCTTCAGCCAAACGCGCCCCGGTATCATTACGCTCAATGACCGCACGAATGCCGGGCAATGAGGACAAAATCTCGGCAATCACCCCTTTGTGTATATCCATTCCCAACGCGAGGGTCTGGAGAACCATCACATCGTCGTAACGATCCACAATCAGACCGGGAAGACCATCGCTTTCACTCCATACCAGACGATGAAATTGCGAATTGGCGTGTCTGCGCTCCCGAAGGGAAATAGCGCGGCGAAGCCGTTTTTCAAAAAAATCCCGATCCAGAATGTCTCTTCCCCGGGAGAAACGCCGGGCCACAATCTGCGACTTGCTGTTAAAAATGCCCGATCCCAGCATTTTATCTTTTCCGTCCTTGATGGCGACGACAGATCCCTCTTCGGGATTTCCATAAACCTTCAATATCTCCGAATGGAAAACCCAGTCATGCCCCTGAAGAATACGGGCGCGAGGTTTGACGATTATGCCAGCCATGAAAAAGAATTAGCCCGAGAGCGGCAGTTTATGAGGTTCATCCGCTTTAGGAATAAACCACCTTCCACATATATCCAGCGTATAACGGTAATTTACTGCTTGGTCACGCACGTCTGCGCAAGATCGCAAATTGGCGCAGGCTCTTTCGGAATGGGCTTCGCGAGTGCTGCGGGTTCGGGATATTCGAAAACTTTCCCTTCGTAATTCCGAAGCACGACTTTTTCCTTATCATGAAAGAGCACATAGCCGGGATTGACGGGAACTTTTCCGCCGCCGCCCGGAGCATCAATGACATACTGAGGAATCGCATATCCCGTCGTATGTCCGCGCAATCCTTCGATGATCTCTATTCCCTTCGCCACTGACGTGCGAAGATGGGAGGAGCCCTGAATCAGATCACATTGATACAGGTAATAAGGACGCACACGGCACATCAGAAGCTTGTGCACCAAAGAACGCATGATGGAGACATCGTCATTCACACCCGCGAGCAGGACGCTCTGGTTTCCAAGAGGAATGCCGTGATTTACCAACATTCCTAAGGCATCACGCACTTCCGTAGTAAGCTCACGGGGATGGTTTACATGAACGCTCATCCATGGCTGATATTTCTGCAACATGGCGCAAAGCTGGGGCGTGATGCGCTGTGGCAGGAATATCGGTACCCGGCTTCCGATGCGGACAAATTCGATGTGTTCGATCGAGCGGACTCTCTTCAGCAGAAACTCCAGCTTATCGTCGGAGAAAAGCAACGGATCGCCGCCGGAAAATAAAACGTCTCGAATCTCCGTGTGCTCTTCGAGATAACGAAATGCCTGCTCGAAATCGGTGTGCAATTCCTGCTCGCCGACTCCACTGACTACGCGGGCACGCGTGCAGTAGCGGCAATACGCCGCGCAACGGTCCGTCACAAGAAACAAGACGCGATCAGGATAGCGATGCACCAATCCCGGCACGGGCATATGGGAGTCCTCTCCGCAGGGATCCGCCATGTCGTAAGGAGAATTCCATGCCTCTTCAATGCGCGGAATCAACTGACGCCGCATCGGACACATCGGGTTATCCCGATCGAGCAAATTGAAATAATGCGGAGTAACCGCGAACGCGAGTTTTGTTCCTGACATCAACACTCCCGCGCGCTCCTCCTCAGAAAGCACAAGGTGCTGCTCAAGCTGGGCAAGTGTGGTAACCCGATTTTTTAGCTGCCAGCGCCAGTTGTTCCAATCGTCGGGAGAAACATTGGGCCAATATCCTGGTGCATAAGACTTAAAAGCTTTTTCCGGCAATCCCGCGTCGTGATTTATCGACATTTTATGAGAGCGGAAATATACGACTCCTCACCGGTATGTCAACGAAGCACGACGCCCTTATAGTTTAAAAGGGGCAATCTCTTATATTGACTTATTATACCGTAATTAGCACATCTCCAGCATCTTATAGAAGTTGTTAGGGCTTTTTATCCCCCTGAAAAAGCCCAAGATATTGTCCATAACCTTCTTCCTGAAGTTTCTCCACGGGGATGAAACGCAACGCGGCAGAATTCATGCAATAGCGCAAACCA
>JBDSIH010000069.1:0-5575 GCA_039918055.1 Chthoniobacterales bacterium | reverse complement strand
TGGGTAGTAGTGAATTAAGTGGGGGAAGAGAGGAGTGGTTCCGCGCCATTCAGGGCGTAGCGTGCGGAGCCGAGGAGGGCGGCATCATCGTTCAGGATTACATGCACAGGCATGCCTCGCATCAAAGAGGAGAGGCGACCCTTGTCAAAAAACGCATCAAGGAAAGAAGTGCCGCGCAGCTTGGAAAGAATGCGGACAGGAATGCCTCCCCCGATATAGACGCCGCCTGTTGCCATGACTTTCAGGGCAAGATTGCCAGCTTCCGCACCGAGGCAGGAAATAAAAATTTCCAATGCCTGCTGGCACATCGGGCAGGTGCTGGCCAAGGCGTTTTTGGTGATGACTGCGCCGGGATCCGTAGTCGTCATTTCCCGGGCGACTTCCGGGTCTTCAACACCGCGCTCTGTATCGCGCAAAAATTTATAGATATTTTCCAGACCCTGACCACTGGCGATGCGCTCAGGGCTGACGTGTCCGAACTGTTTTATCAAATATTCCAGCATAGCGACTTCGAGCGAGTTGCGCGGACCGAAATCCGTGTGTCCGCCTTCGGTTGCAAAAGGATGAAACTTTTTACCGTCGGAATAAATTCCCGCCTCGCCGAGTCCTGTGCCGGGAGAGATGACGGCAAGATTTCCCTTCGCGGAAAGTTCGCCGACATTCAGTGTTTCAAAATCGTTCGGCTTCAGCTCGGAGATTCCGTAGGCATTGGCGAGAAGATCGTTGATGATGTACGAATGCCGAAAATTAAATTCCGCGCCGAGTTCCGTAGCATCCACGGACCATGTCAGGTTAGTAGGTTTTACTTTTCCATTTTTAACCGCGCCGGGAATACCGAAGCAGGCGCTGAGGATCGGTTCTTTTTTTTCCGCCAGAAACTCCCGCAAGATGCCATTAAGGCTGGTGTAGGATTGGCTGGGATAGCGCTGATTGCGCACTAATATGAGTTCATGGCCGAGCTCGCCGGAACTGACCTGGAAAATTGCCAGGTTGGTTTTTGTTCCGCCGACATCGCCTGCCAGCACGTAAAGAGGGTTTTTGCTGCGGACAACGCCTGTCAGTGTGCCATGCGCACCTGAGGTCGATTTTTCGGAAGAGTCCGTCATCTAGGTGGGTTTTGGATAATAATGCCAGCGATGTCCACCTTCCTGGATCAGTTTGTCGGCAGCGGCCGGACCCCATGATCCGGAATCGTAATTCGGAAAATTGCGTTCCGGCAGAGCCTGCCACACATCGAGAATCGGGCTACAGATCCGCCAGGAAGCATCCACGCTGTCGTAGCGGTGGAAGAGGGTCATGTCGCCGATCATGCAATCATAGAGAAGTGTTTCGTAACCGGTGGCGGCACTGGCCTCGCCAAATATGCTGTAGTTAAAGTCCAGCGGCACGGAAGCCACCGTGATTTTTGGTCCGGGACGTTTCGCATGAATATCCAGAGTGATACCTTCCTCGGGCTGGATGTGGAGGACAAGGCGGTTTGGGCCACCCACTTGCGTCACTTCTTCTCCAAAAAGCAGAAGTGGGGCGCGCTTGAAGCTAATGACGACCTGTGTCGTGTGTGCCGCAAGGCGTTTTCCAGAGCGGAGATAAAATGGAACGTCCGCCCAGCGCCAGTTTTCGACCGCGAGTTTAACAGCGGCGTAGGTTTCGGTATTCGACTGCGGATTTACATCCGGCTCGCTGCGGTAAGCGGGAACATCGACGCCATTCAGGCGGCCACGGCCATACTGACCGCGCACGGTATTTTTAAGAACCTCTTCGGGATTCATCGGGCGAATGGCCTCCAGAACCTTCACTTTTTCATTGCGTACGGAATCGCCGGAGATTGAGCTCGGTGGTTCCATGGCGATGAGGGATAGTACGGAAAGCATGTGATTCTGCACCATATCGCGCAGCACGCCGCTATGGTCGTAGTAGCCACCGCGTAATTCGACGCCGAGTTCTTCCGCCACGGTAATCTGGACGGAGTCAATGTATCGACGGTTCCATACGGGTTCAAAGATGCTGTTGCCGAAGCGGAATACCATGATGTTCTGCACGGTTTCCTTACCGAGGTAATGATCGATGCGGTAGACCTGTGATTCATCCAGACACTTGTTGAGCTCCGCATTCAGCTCGCGGGCTGAAGCGAGATCGTGACCGAAAGGTTTTTCAACAATGACACGGCGCCATGCGTTCGGTTCCTGTTTGGTCAGGCCGGCTTCGCCGAGCTGGATGGCAACTTTTGCAAAGAAGGTCGGTGCGACGGCGAGATAGAAAAGAACGTTGCCGGGAATCTTCCAGGCTTTCTGGGCTTCCCCGATTTTATCTTTCAGGCGCTGGAAGGTTCCGGCGTCATTAAAATCACCCTGTACATAATAGGAACGTTTTTCAAAATCTGCCCAGACCTCGTCATCAACAGGACGTGTGGCGAACTCATGGATATCCTTGTTAATCTGTGCGCGATAGCCGTTATCGTCGTTCTGCGTGAATGCCACGCCGATGATGGCGAAATTCTCCGGAAGCAGTCCAAAGGCTTTAAGGTTATATAAAGCGGGGAGAAGTTTTCTTTTCGTCAGATCGCCGGAGGCACCGAAAATGACAATCGTGCAGGGGTCACCGGGACAGGCATGGCCGGTAGTAGGAAGAGGAGCTGCTGGCATAAATTATATAGATTTAAAAGGATACTGGGGTTTTGCTCACGGCAGTGTGGCGTAAGAGAGGGGGCGCATCAAGGAAATCGTAACAGCAGGAATCAGGATTCCATGGTTATTTTTTCCAGATTGACTCCGTTTGTTTCGATACGGAATTGCCAGGTGATGAGTGCACCCAGAAGCGAGGTTCCGATCAGAATATGCAGTAGAGTCATGGTGCCAATGTCTTTCAACAGGATTGGGAAGAGAAAAGCGGTCATTACCGCCCCGATTTTTCCAAAAGAAGCGGCAAATCCAGCGCCCATGCCCCGTACTTTGGTGGGAAAGACTTCTCCCGCCAGCAGGTAAGTCATCGCATTCGGCCCCATATTCGTCATGAAATTAAAAATCATGAAACCGGCGTAGATAAACACTATCTGCGTTATGCCGCTGCTGAAGTTTGCAGAAAGCGAAGCCAGGAAAAGTCCGCAGGCGCAGCCGATAAAGCCAAAAACCTGAAGCTTGATTCGGCCCACTTTGTCCGCCAGCAGTACAGCCGCAATCATACCAACGACCAGAAGTATATCGATCATTGCCGCGCCCTGCGCTCCGAGCATTTCCTTATGAATCACTTCGGCGAGATTGCGTGGATGAACATTCGTGACGCCGAGCGTCTTGGATAAAATGATCGGCGTAAAAATACCGATGCCATAGGTTCCGATGTCCTGCAGAAACCACGGAATCGAGGCAAGAATGGTCGCCCGCCTGTTTTTCTTTTTGGTGAAGAGCTTAATGAAGCGGGATTTTTTCTGTTCCTGGGCGTCGGGACTGCCTTCATCAGGATCTTTGAGTGTAACCTTTCCGGGGTAAACAGGATTGCGCAAAAGAAGTTTTTCCGTCGCGATGGCGGCTTCCTCCATCCGGCCCTGGGAAACCAGCCACGCTCCGCTTTGGGTGATAAAGAAGCGTGCTATCATCACCACCGCCGCAGGAATAATCGCCGTGGTGTACATCCAGCGCCAGTCGTTTATGGATTCATGTGAGCGAAGAATCAGAAAGCCGATGATCGTTCCGACCAGGGCACCCACCGCCTGAAAGCCAAAAGCTCCGAGAACAAGGCGTCCTCTGTATTGACTGGGAATACTTTCTGAAATAACAAGATGTGCTGTGGGGTAATCACAGCCCAGTGCAAGTCCCATTCCAAAGAGCGCGAAAATCAGGAGCGGGAAATTGGGACTCGCTGCAGCCAGCGCGAGAAAGATCGTAAAGAGAATCATCTCGATGATGAACATCTGCTTTCTGCCAAAAATATCCGCGAGGCTTCCCAGTGCAGAAGCACCGACTAAAATGCCGAACAGACTTGCGGCGCCGACCATTCCTTTCTGCGTTGCAGAAAGGCTGAACTCGAGCGCCATCAGCGGTAATGCAACGCCGGTCATGAAAACCACGAGACCTTCAAAAAATTTCCCGGCGGTTGCCAGACCCCAGATGCGCCACTGCATGGTTGTCATCGGCGCATCCGTGACACCCGTGCCATCCGGCCAGGATGGCGTTTCGTCGATATATTCCTGAACGGTTTTCGGGGTCATGGACAAAAGGGACTTTATCCCGCAGACCACGTTGTGAAAACGTCAAATCAAGGTCAACGTCTCTTTATTGACAATTTCACCATATTTCTCCGAAATGTTTTTTCGGAGGGATTACCGAAAATTAAAGTTTGATGACTTTAGTGGAGAAAATATCTGCGTCTGCCTGCAAGCGCTTTAGAAGTTCCTCATCCGGCGCGGAATCAAGATTGAGAATCGTGAGTGCTTTGCCGCCCTCTTCATTTCGGCTAAGCGACATGCTGGCGATATTAATATTATGTTCGCCAAGCAGGGTGCCGAGATGGCCGACGATGCCGGGGCGATCGCGGTTTTCCAGCATGAGAAGAATTCCGTGAGGAGCCGCCTCGACGAAACGCCCATCTACTTTTACGATACGAGGCTTGGAGCCGAAAAATGTGCCTGCAACTGACGAGGTCTGGCCGTCGCATTCAGCAGTCAGTTCAATGAGTTCACTGTATTCACCGGAATCCAGGGAGCGGGTTTCCAGGACCTTTATGCCGAGCTGCTGTGCATGGGAAGGAGCATTGACCTGATTGACTTCATTCCCGGAAATATTGCGAAGATATCCGGTGAGGGCTGAACGGGAAAGGGGAGTAGTCTGCAAATCGCTGGCTTTGCCGCTGAAATCCATCTTGAGAGTTTCCGTACGCTTTGGTCCGATCTGGGAAAGCACTTTTCCAAGTTTTTCACAAAGCTCGATCCATCCGCCAAGCGAGGCAAGGGTCTTCGCATCAATGCTGGGCATGTTGACTGCATTGCGGATTTCTCCTTCGAGAAGGGCAGCGCGAATGGCTTCTGCGATTTCAATGCCGACACTTTCCTGTGCTTCCGTGGTGGAGGCTCCGAGGTGTGGAGTGAAGATAATATTTTCAAGTCCGCGCAGAGGGAGGTCTGGGGCAGGGGGTTCTATTTCGAAAACGTCAAGCGCCGCACCGGCTACATGTCCGGATTTCAATGCTTCTGCAAGCGCGGTTTCATCGACCAGACCACCGCGTGCACAGTTGATGATGCGGACGCCTTTACGGGTCATGGCAAGGCGGCGCGCGTCGAGCATGTGGCGGGTTTCATCCGTCAAAGGCATGTGTACGGAAATAAAATCCGCATGGGGAAGAAGCGCTTCGAGGTCTTCAATTAATTCTACCTGAAGGGAGCGCGCACGGCTGGCAGCGAGATAAGGATCATAGGCAAGCACGCGCATTCCAAAAGCAATGGCGCGTCGGGCAAGCTCGGTGCCGATTCTTCCCATGCCGAGAATTCCGAGCGTCTTATTATAAAGCTCAACACCTTCAAATTTTTTGCGGTCCCATTTGCCGGATTTGACACTGGCGTCTGCCTGCGGGATTTTGCGCGCAATGG
>JBDSIH010000068.1:0-2921 GCA_039918055.1 Chthoniobacterales bacterium | reverse complement strand
CGAGAAATTGGAAGAAGCCAAAGCTTTGGTCGAATCGGCCATCAGCTCGGCTTGAATTCCATCTTTTCAAAATCATGCTGCTTTCTCTCACGACAACACACACGCCCGCCACTGACCTCGGTTTTTTGCTCCACAAAAATCCCGCGCGCGTGCATGAACGCGCTTTGAGTTTCGGCAAAGCGCGCGTGATTTATTCTGAAGCGAGCGATGAAAAATGCCAGAAAATCGGGAAGAACATTTTCCCGCTGGCAGGCGAAAAGCGTACCGGTTCGACCGAAGCCCGTTAAAACTTCATCAAAGATAAGAAGTGTTCCCGTTTCATCGCACCATGCCCGTAGCTCTTTCAGCATCCCCTCGGGCCAGAGCCGCATTCCCGCAGCACCCTGAATCAGGGGCTCGATGATAATGGCGGCGATAGTAGGGGTGGTTTCACTATCCAGCGCGCGCAGCTCCTTCATGTTCGCCACGTGCTGTACAGGAAAATGCAGGGAGTGATAACGGTCGTGAAATGTCCCGATATTTCCAAGACTGGATGCGCCGGTGGTATCGCCGTGATAGGCGCCCCGAAATGCGATAAAATTTTTCCGCTCTGGATGATTGATCAGCTGCCAATACTGGATGGCCATCTTGACGGCGACTTCCACTGCGGTCGCCCCGTCATCGGAATAAAAAACACGTGAAATGGTATCGGGAGGAAAAAGCTTGGTAAGGCGCTCGGCGAGTTCAATGGCGGGAACATTGGAACTTCCCAGAAAGGAAACGTGCGCCACTTTGTGCAGTTGATCGATGATCGCCTGATTGATCTTCGGATGGTTGTGTCCGTGGCAATTTGTCCAGATCGAGGAGTTGCCATCAATGTATTGGTTTCCCTCGACGTCCCACAAATATGCGCCTTCGCCACGCTCGAGAATGACAGGGTGATGCTCTTCGCCGCACCACGCTTTCATTTGCGTGAATGGATGCCATAGGTGGCGCTTTTCCAGCTGCTCGAGCGCCAGCCGATCCATTATGTAATTTCGTGAATCATCCGGTCGATGAGAAGTACGTCTTCATAAGACGCGCGCCGACGCTGGTACTTACGTTTTAAAAGTTCGCGGAAACTTTCGAGATCCTCCACGGAAGGATTCTTGTGGTAGGTCCATAATTCCTCATCCGGAAGTTTACTTTGAATGCGCCAGCGACCCTCCTGTTTGGTGGCGCGCATTTCCCGCTTTTCCCCGGTTTCGGTTTTTTCTATCCAGCCATGTTCATTGCGCATACGTAAAATCTGCCGTGTATTTAACCCGACTCGTGCTACGCTACCTTGCCTTGAATCCACTTGTCAAAATTCTCTGCTATTTAGCAGCCGTTGTTTTGTCCGCCTGCCTGCTTTCGCCGCCGGTTTACTGGGGGTTTCAGTGGCTGATTCATCATGGCTGGGTGGGCGGTTTGGCGGGATTTCCGTTTCACCGCTATTGCAGCCGAATAATTCAGATTGCGGCACTCGTGCTGGCGTGGCCATTCATCCGTTGGCTCGATGTTCGGAAACTGTCTGAGCTTGGTCTTGAAAAAAACAGCCGCCGCTGGCGCGACCTGCTTATTGGGCTGGTGATCGGCTTTATACCCATGGCATTGCTTGCCGGGGTGTATTTGGGTATGGATATCTACCATTTTCGTAAGGAATTTGCGTGGGGTGCGCTATTTCGGATCATCGGCGCTGCGGTGGTGGTCTCAGCAATGGAGGAATTTTTCTTTCGCGGTCTCCTGCTTGGTTTGGCGCTCCGTGTCACCAGTCGCTTTAATGCCATTCTTGGAGTCGCTGTCGTTTTTGCGCTGGTTCATTTTCTCAAGCCCGAAAAAGCCATGGCGACCGATGTGACCTGGATGAGTGGTTTTCAACAAATGGGAACCCTCTTCTCCTCATTTTCCACATCGCCCTCTCTGGTGCTCGCGGGACTTCTGACATTGATCGTAGCGGGCATCCTTCTTGGATTTTGCACCGTGGCGACGAAATCACTTTGGCTGGCGCTTGGAATTCATGCTTCGTGGGTATTCGGGCAGCAGGCGCTAAATCTGATTGCGCGCTATCGGGTCAAGCCTCTGGATGCGCTACTACCCTGGGTAGGTCCCAGCCAGGTGAGCAATGCCGTGCCGATCGGCATCTGGGCCGTGGTGGCGCTCGGGGTTACGGGTTTATTACAATGGTGGTATTTGCATGAAAGGTCTCGTCACACAAATTCCGTCTCTCATTGAGACTATTCGTGATCTCTTTTATCCCCCGCACTGTTCCATTTGTGCAAAAGCGCTTACCGGGCGGGATTTGATGTGTATGGCATGCGAGACCGCACTGCCACGCATAGTGGCGCCGTTCTGTCCGGTATGCTCGCAGCCTATGCTCGGTTTGCGGGGAGACTCCTGCGTTAATTGCAGGGAAAGGAATTATTATCTTCAATGCGTGGTTGCGCCGTATCAAAGCAAAGATGCCGTCCGCGAGCTTGTGCACCGCTTTAAATACGGAAGGCAGCTACACCTGCGGAAGCTGCTTGGGAAATTGGCATTTGAGGGTATGCAGGACTCCCGTATTAAAAACCTTACCTTCGACTGGATTGTCCCCGTACCGCTGCACTCTCTTAAAGAAAGGGAGCGGGAATTCAACCAAGCGGCGGAAATTGGGGCCATTCTTTCCAGATTATCAGGAGTTCCCATGAAAAATGCCCTGAAAAGGGTGCGATATACGCCTACACAGACCCGATTTGACCGTATTACCCGCATGAGAAACTTGCAGGGAGCCTTCAAAGTGAGCAAGAATCACACCGTGCCTGAAAAAACGATTTTATTGGTGGATGATGTCGTGACGACAGCCTCCACGCTGGACGAATGTGCGCGCACCTTTTTGGATGCGGGTGCCCATGCTGTATATGGCATAACCGTTGCTCGAGGAT
>JBDSIH010000067.1:0-6521 GCA_039918055.1 Chthoniobacterales bacterium | reverse complement strand
GAGATCGAACGCTCCCCTAAAGCCTTCGGAAGCAATCTCATACTGGCTACGCACGGTTGAATTTATAAAGCTCTCCACGAGAAAAAAAGGAATATTGGCTAGTTATTGTCCAAAGAAAAGCTCATTTGCCGCTATCAAAGCGATACTGAAGAATTTTTCTTAAAATAAACAGGGGAACGAGCACCGTGGCCGCCATGGCAAGGCACACAATTGGCCCCGGCACGACCCGCGCTTTATCCAATGCCACGGCCCGCAGGCCGGCCCGGACGACCTCTTCCGGCGACACGAGGAAAATCTCCCCCGCTTCCGAACGGGCGCTGTAATCCGGCTCGTCGCCACGAGAGGCGACTGTAAAAAATTCCGTTTCGATCGGCCCGGGGCAAAGGGCGGTCACACTGATGCCGGTGCCACGCAGTTCAATGCGAAGGGCTTCACTGAGACTCGTCACGTAGGCTTTTGTCGCGGCATAGACGCCCGACCGGGGAAGCGGCAGCAGGCTGGCGATGGAGCTGACATTAAGAATAGCCCCCCTGCCCGAGGAATGCATGGTGGGCAACAACAAATGGGTAAGGTGGGTAAGAGCGACGATATTCACATCGAGCATGGCCTGGATTCGGGTCCATTCTCCATCTTCAAATTTTCCGCGATCGCCAAGACCGGCGTTATTAATAAGGAAATCAATGACGATGTCCTGATTTTCAAGCCACTCCTTGAGAGCGAGCAATTGCTCCTCTTTCGCAATATCCGCCATGTAGATAAAAACGGAAAGCCGGGGATGCAGGGCCGTGAGTTCCGCCCGCAGGGATTCGAGGCGATCATTCCGTCTTGCGACAAGAACGAGGGTATCCGCGTAAGGGGCGAGTTGGTATGCGAATTCCGTCCCCAAGCCAGAGGATGCTCCTGTAATGAGCGCTGTGCAGCCTTCAAAAAATTTCATATGAGAAAACCATGATGATTCAAAATCTCTTCCAGCAAAAGAAATTTACGACCAAAGATGGGTCTGAGATTCGCAGCATCCTGGATCAGGCAAATGCACCGGTGCAAAATCAGAGCCTCGCAGAGGCCTCCGTCGCTACAGGAACGACCACGGAGCGCCACTATCACAAGCTCTCGGAAGAGTTTTATTTCATTCTCGATGGAAGCGGGGAAATCGAAGTCGGCGGGGAAAAACGGACCGTAGTAACCGGAGATGGCATTTTGATTCCGCCCGGAGTCTGGCATCACATTTCCGCCACGACGAATCTGCGCTTTCTCTGCTGCTGCGCCCCGCCGTACTCCCACGAGGATACCTACCTGGCGTAAGCCCTAGTCAGACTCGTCTTCAACCGGGGAGGAGGAAGGCTCGGCGCTTTCTTCCGTCTGTTCTTCGGATTTTTTCAGATCGGCATCCTTTTTATTGGCGGCGAAAATCTCGCGTAATACTTTACCGATCAAAGGCGCGGCATGAGTGCCACCATGCACCTTATTGTCGTTCGGATCACCTTCATACACGGCGGCAAAGGCATATTGCGGTTTATCCGCAGGGGCGAATCCGACGAACCAGGCTGCCGTGCGCTGCTTGTTTTTTGGCCCCCACTGCGCCGTGCCGGTTTTGCCCGCCACGGATATTCCCTTTACCTTTGCGCTGTGCCCGGTGCCGTTGCCGCTTTCGGTGACGCTTATCATCGCCTTACGAAGTTCTGAAATGACGCCGGGATTTAATGGAAGCGTATCCCGAATGCGGTCCGGATAGGCCAGCATTACTTTATTATCCAGCGCCTGAATCTGTTTCACCAGACGGGTCTGGTGGAATACGCCGCCACTGGCCATCACACCCATGGCCTGCGCCATCTGGAGCGGAGTGATAAGGATGTCTCCCTGCCCGATGCTCATATTCGCCACATCGCCCTGCAGAATTTTTCTTTTCTGCACACGCAGCATGTATTCATCGGTGGGGATGTTGCCTTTATTTTCGGCATTGAGGGGGATGCCCGTCTTGCGTCCAAGTCCGACATTATTCGCCCACTCGATAATCGCTTTGGAACCCAGCTTCAAACCCACCTGATAAAACCACGTATTACAGGATTGGGTGAGCGCCTCCACGAAGGTGAGTTTACCGGCTCCTTCTTTTTTCCAGTTGTGAAATACGACATTCCCCACATCAAACGTCGCAGGACAATTGAACGTATCGTGCGGTTTGACGACGCCCGTCTGGAGCGCAGCAAGACCGACCACGGTTTTAAAGATCGAACCCGGAGGATAGGCGGAGCGAAACGCACGGGGATAAAAAGGAATGAGTGGATCATTTTGAAGCTGCTCGTATACGCCGGGCTTCGGAGAAGGGATAAAAAGATTGGGATCAAAAGACGGCCACGATGCCATGGCGAGAATCTCGCCACTGTTCGGATCCATGATGACGATGGCTCCGCACTTGCAATTCTGCGCGAGTACTTTTTCGCAGATGCGCTGCAAATTCATGTCGATTGTCGTAATGACATTGTATCCCGGAACGGGCTGCACGGCGATGCGTTCGGAGGTTTTGCGCCCCTCGGCATCGAAGGTAAGATTCATCTGCCCCTTTTGTCCCGAGAGTTGCTCGTTGAAAATCTGCTCAACGCCCTCACGGCCTTCGCTTTCCGTAAAGATGAGGTCGCCATTTTCAATCGGCTGAACCGAAAGCGGCGCTTCTTTTCCCGTGTAGCCAACAATGTGCGCGGCCAGTTCTTTTTCAGGATAAATACGCGCGTAGGTCTGACGCAGGACAATCGAAGGCGTCAGCCCTTCCTGCACGATTCGCATTTCGCTGGGACTGAGATCTTCGATAATATCAAAGGGAAGGACGCCTCGGTTTTTATAATGATTGAGAATCGCATGGTCGCTGATCTCGATATCCCGCTTGAGGAGACCCTTCGCAAGAATGATCTGCTGCCGCGCGAAATTAAGAATTTGTTTGTCCGAAAAATTCAGCGGCGAGGGAAAATTAATGGCGAGGTTATAACTGAGGCGTGTCTGCGCAAAGGGCTTACCGTTTCGATCGGTGATCTGCCCCCGAGGCGCGGGAATGGCGAGTTGGTACGTTCTCGCCTGCTTCTGGGTTTCCCAGGTGGGTTTCGGGTTCTCGCCGATTTCACCGGGGACATATGGCGTGGCCGATGGTGTAGGCGCCGCGACCAGTTTGATCCCCTGCGCAATCACGCTGTCAGAACAGGCAAGCGCAAGACAGAGCACGCAAATCCACTTCGAAAAATTCATCGAAACAGAGATTAGCCAGAACGCGTTGGAATGCAACTTTGTGGATTACGGGAAATCGTGATATGCGGAGGCTTCAGGTAAATGGGCTCCGGCATATTCTTTTCCAGGGGGGAGTCGACGGATAGTTCCGCCAGTATCTTCGCGGAAGGAGCAACCACCTGATAGTCCGCCCCCAGGCCTTCATGCGTAATATCCGAAAATGCCGGGCATCCCGCCTTTGAAAGCAGAAGGGAAAGCTCTTCCGGGGTAACCAGACGCGGGGCATCCTGAAAAGCGCGGTTCGAAATCCTTGAAAAATGAAACTGCCCGGCACGCGCATCGCCGAACCAGATATATTCCGGCGAATCGACTGCCAGACACAGCGACGAAGACAGCGCCACAAAACCGCACTCCTCAACCAGCTGGATGCCCTTGCCCGCTGCGAGCGCGATGCGAATTCCATTATAGGAACCCGGTCCCGTTCCGATCGCGATGCGATCAAGCCCGCCCTGCTTCTTCTTCAGACACCGCTGAAGCGTCTCGAAAAGCAGAGACCCCTGCCCGCGTCTTCCAATAAAGGATTCCTCAAATAGCACCTCCCCATTACACCAAAGCGCAATGCTTCCCGTGGATGTGGAGTTTTCAATCGCCAGAATATGCATCACTTCTGTTTTCCTGAAAATTGAAGTTCGCGGTTTGTTTCCGACAAAACCTGAAACCGGATACGCTGCGCCGAATCAGGAATGAGAGCGGGAAACTTATCCCCCCATTCGATCACGGTGACCCCGGCGGCGAAACAATCCTCCATACCCAGAGATCGCGCCTCTTCTTCAGATTCCAGCCGGTAAAGATCCATATGGTACAAGGGGAATGCCGTGCCTTCGTATTCGTGAATCACCGTAAAGGTCGGGCTGGAAACAAGGTCCAAAACTCCCAGCCCCTCAGCCAGTCCTTTCACAAAATGCGTTTTGCCAGCACCCAGTTCACCCTCAAGGCTAATGATGTCTCCGCGACAAAGCGTTGGTGCCATACGCCGCCCGGCGTCAATGGTTTCCTCCACTGTTTTGCAAATTGTCTCCATTTTAGCCTTTGATTTAAAACCGGAATCTTGTTTCGTACCCGTATGAGCATATCCCTCTGGCAGCGTTTTCAGCAATATTTTCTCCGTTACGATGATCTGGGCGTTTCCATCGACATCAGCCGAATGGATTTTAGCGACGACTTTTTCACGCACATGGCCGCAAAAGCCGACCGTGCCGTCCGCAAAATGAAGGAACTCGAAGCGGGCGCCATCGCGAATCCGGACGAAAACCGAATGGTGGGCCATTACTGGCTTCGCGATGCCTCACTGGCTCCCACGGACGATCTTAAAAATGAAGTCACCAATACGAAGAACGCCATTCTCGAATTTGCCAAAGGCGTGCATGACGGAAAAATCGTGGGCGCGACGGGCAAGAAGTTCACCGAGGTTCTTTCAATAGGCATCGGCGGTTCCGCCCTCGGGCCGGAGCTTGTGGCGGATGCGCTTTGGGAAAAGAAAAACCCCATCGCAATGCACTTCTTTGATAATACCGACCCGGACGGCTACGCCAAGGTGCTTGCCGGACTGGAAGGAAAGCTGGACTCCACGCTCGTCGTCGTGATTTCAAAATCCGGCGGCACCAAGGAACCGCGCAATGGCATGCTCGCCGCGCAGGACGCTTTTAATAAGGCGGGAATTCCCTTCGCCAAACATTTCGTCGCCGTCACTGGACGTGGCAGTGATCTGGACAAAGTCGCCGAGAAGGAAAACTGGGCAAGCCGGTTCCCGATGTTTGACTGGATTGGCGGACGCACCTCCGTCATGAGCGCCGTGGGCCTCGTGCCAATGTCGCTTCAGGGTCTGGATGTGGAAGCATTCCTCGAAGGCGCAAAAGCCATGGATGCCAAAACACGCACCGATGACATTCGCAAAAATGCATCCATGCTTCTCGCGTTGATGTGGTATTTCGCAGGCGATGGCAAAGGCAAGAAGGACATGGTCGTCCTCCCCTACAAAGACCGCCTCCTCCTCTTCAGCCGCTATCTCCAGCAGCTCGTCATGGAATCGCTCGGCAAGGAACTCGATCTCGACGGCAAAGTCGTCAATCAGGGTATTGCCGTTTACGGCAACAAGGGATCAACCGACCAGCACGCTTACGTTCAGCAGTTGCGCGATGGCCTGAATAATTTCTTCATCACTTTCATCGAAGCGCGCAAGGATTCGAATGCCCCGGCGGTCGATGTCGAGCCCGGCATTACCAGCGGTGATTTCCTTCAGGGATTCCTTCGCGGCACACGCTCTGCGCTGCATGAGAAAAGCCGCGCCTCGATTACGCTCAGCATTCCTGAATTCAATGCCTACTACCTGGGTGCATTAATCGCGCTCTATGAACGCGCGGTTGGCTTCTACGGCACGCTGGTAAATGTCAACGCCTACCACCAGCCCGGCGTGGAAGCCGGCAAGAAAGCAGCGACTTTGATTCTCGAAGTGCAGCAGAAAGTCGTGGCGAAATTAAGCAGCTCTCCGCAAACGTCCGAGCAGATTGCGACAGCCATCAGCGCAGAACCGGAAGAAGTCTTCCACATCTGTCAGCATCTGGCAGCCAACGGAAGAGCGAAACAGGTGTATGGCAAATCCGCGGCAGACGATACTTTCTCGGCAGCATAAGATGAAAAAAATCGCCTTCCTTTTTGCCGCCCTGGCTTTGGTTGCTCTGGTTTCCTGCGATAATCCGCAGAAGACGATCGATCAGACGCGAAAAGACATTCAGGCCTTCCGCGTCGCTCCCGGCGCGGAAACCCAGGCAAGGGTGGATAAAGGCCTTACCAAGCTGAATGAAGAAATTGCCAAGCTCGAAAAGAAGCAATCCGCCACCGAAGGTGATGCGCGCAAAAAGATCGATACCGACCTGTCTACATATCATTCGCAGCAGACCGAACTGTTAATCGACTACCAGGCTGCGAAAGTCGGCAAGGTTCTTGATGATTTTAAAAATACCTTCAAAGACATCGGCTCTGCCGTGAAAAATTTCGGAAAATCCCTCGGTGCTTCCCCGACTCCCGGTAAGTAAAAGATCCGTTACTTGGTCATCTGACTAAGCAGGGCAAAGACATTCACCGGCGTGGAAATGCCGTGAATTTCCTGCGCACCGAGGGCTTCGATCTGAAATTCCGGCGGCAGCACATCTCGAACGCTTTGGGAAATGATGACCTTGCGATTCACCTGCCGGGTCTGATGCTCCAGACGGGATGCGAGGTTTACCGCATCTCCCAGCACGGTGTATTCGCAA
>JBDSIH010000066.1:0-10439 GCA_039918055.1 Chthoniobacterales bacterium | reverse complement strand
GAGCTGCCATCTCCTGCATTATGATTCCGTTTGGAACCGTGTTCGGTGTGGTATTCCTACTATGGACGCGTCGTAATTGGCCAATCGAGCCTGCTCTTAAATGAATGAAATTCAAAAAAGCACGGCGTTTCACCTCCCGCCGAGTTTCGCCCTACCTATTTCGTTGATAGTCGGCCTCAGCATTTTCGCTTTTACATTTTATGCCTGCGCAGAGCGTCTCAATTTAAAATTAAAAGCGGTTCAATCTTCTTCGAAAATCAGATTTGGGGTCACATTTTGACAACAACGATGGTCAATGAGGCACCACAGAAAGGGTAACGGAAGCAACGCGCCTTACCTATGTAGCGGTTCAATTATTAATGCCGGAACCGACCACGGTATCCCATTTTCGCACGTGCCATTTAGCAATGATGCCTTGGCTTACATACGGATCATTTTTCGCGAAGGATTCGACGTGATCTGATGAAGGCGTATCGAAAAGCAGGATCGCCGAGCCATCGTTGGGATTTTCCAATGATCCACCTAAAATAAGCACGCCCTGTGTGGTCAGTTTTTGGAGATAATCCCGATGGGCTGACTGCAATGGTTTTTGGCGCTCGGCGTAATCTGCCACCTTTTCGTAGAAGAGCAGATAATGCATCAGGCAGGGCTAGCCTCCTTTATTTGAAGGTATAAAGGCCGGAAGATTAGCAATACTTCGCTGGTTTTTCGTAGCCCGATAAGTCTCGAGTTTATCCGAACCCTGCTTTTCCGCCCAGTGATCGAGAGTATCGCGAGGCCCCTTGAAATCATAAAAAGGAACGGACATCCCGCAGGAGTCGCTGACGCGCGTGACGGCGACATGAACATAGGCGCGGGTACCGGGATTGGGAGGAAACAGCGCAGCCAGTTCCTGAAATCGTGCATGGCCTGGAGTAACGAGCGTTCCGCGTCCGTGGAGACGAACGATTTTTGGATTACCCACGAATCCACAAAACATGATGACAATCCTGCCATTCTCCTGAATATGCGCGGCAGTCTCCGCCCCACTACCGGTGTAATCCTGATAAGCAACCTCCATCGGCCCAAGAATCCGAAAAGCTTCCCCACCCTTCGGGGATGTGTTGACGTGGCCATCGGCGGAGAGCGGAGCCGTAGCAACAAAAAATACTTCCTGCTTGCGCATCCACTCGGCAAGTAACGGCTCAATTTGTTCGTGCTGATGACTCATGAAAGGGAGCTATTTTTCAAAAAAATATTACTCCCCAATGATTTTCTCTACCAGGAGAAATATTCCGCTCCCCCATCCTCTCCTTTGGCTGCATTCGGAAAATAAAGTATTGTCCGATTTCGGATCCCGTAAAAACGATCACTCCGCCAAAAGCAGATGGTGCTTGTTGCCGGGCAGGATACTGTGAAAGTTAGGCCATGGACGCTTTTTTCACGCAACTCGGGCAAACAGTTTTAAAGCGGTGGAAGCGGGAGAATTTTTCGCTGGCGAAGTTTCCTGACATTGCCTGCGCGGCACTGGAAGAGCGGCCGCCTGCAAAGCATGTGGATCTCGCGGCCTTCACGCGCGCGTTCCTGCTGGAGGAGGAGCAGCCGTCGCAGACGGAGTCGGGCTTCGGCCAGCCGGAGTTGGTGGTTTATCAGCACTCGCGGTTTTACATTCAGCTTCTGTTCTGGCTGGAGGGAACGACGGCGATTCACCAGCATGAATTTTCCGGCGCGTTCCATGTCATGGCCGGGTCGAGCATCCATGCGGACTTTGCGTTTGAAAACGCGCACGCGATCACGCCGCACTTCCGCACGGGCGATGTACGCATGAAGCATATCGAACTTCTGGAGACGGGCCGCACGGTGCCGATCTCTTCCGGCCCGGGATCGATCCATTCGCTTTTTCACCTGGATACGCCGTCGATCACGGTAGTGGTGCGTACGCAGCATGATCCGGGAACGGGGCCGCAGTTCAATTACCTTCCGCCACACGTCGCGCTGGACCCGGTCTTCAGCGATCCGCTCACGCTGCGGCGCAATCAACTCCTCGATGTGCTCGCGCAGACCGGAAATCCGGCCTATCCGAAACTCGTGCTGAAGATGATCGCAGACCTGGATTTCGAGCGCGGATTTTACCTCCTGCAACACGGCCTGGGCTATCTGCAATACATCGGGAAATGGGACACCGCACTTGCGGCCTTCCAGAAAAAGCACGGCAAGCCCGCTGCGGGCATCGGCGCGACCCTGGAAGAGGAAGTGCGACGCGACAGCATCAAGAATCTTCGCAATACGGTGGAGGAGCCGGAGCTCCGCTTCTTCCTCGCCCTGCTCATGAATACGCCCAAACGCGCCGATCTCTTCGCTTTAATGAAGCTGCGCTTTCCGGGACTCGACCCCGTCGAGACCATCGTGCGCTGGGCCGGTGAACTCCTGGAAATCTCCGACGAAGGAACGGCAATCCTCGACGCCCGCTTCCCGGAGATGCTGGATATCCCCATCGAAGAGCAACCGGATATTTTCCTCGCTGCGTTGCGTCACTTCATAAAAGGCGGAAAGGTCCCTACGGGACTTTCGACTGCGGCCAGGTCGACATTGCATGCGGTTCTTGTGGAATCGAGTCTTGGTGTTTTGAGTAATTGAACCGCGCCTTATGTGTAATGGGACGCGACGGAGCACGTCCCTCCATAAGAGATCGAATTTGTAAATACACTAGCTTTCCGCTTGTGGGCTCAGATGGAGAGATGTGCTCCGTCGCGTCCCCCTTTAAAGGTAGGGAGGATTGATTCGCTGCTCACCACTGGGGCAGTATTCGACTGTCTGATTCGTTCACTCAGCTGCCCCTAAGCCTCCCATTATTCTAAGAGGACGGAATTACAAATACGGACGCGACATACCAACAAGACATGAAAGTTGAATAGTGGGAGGATTAGGGACAATCCTCCCTACCAATTACTGGAATGCGACTACGTCGCACGGCGGTGTCGGTGACACTCGCCCTACCTCGGCAAACGTAGCAAAAGCAAAAAGGGGCGCATTTTTCAATGCGCCCCCTTTCGATTTAAAACTAAAATTACTTTATTGGTATTTCCACAGGTGGCCCTGACTGGAACCGTCAAAAGCGTGAGGACCATTCAGGTAGGTTGTTGGAGGATCAGCGAGGTTGCTGTCATCCAGTACGGGAAGCGATTTCCCGATGGTGGCATCGTATGGCTGGCTGGTCGAAATATTGATCGGAGTTCCGACGCGGACGACGGAGAAGATCTTGCGGGCGGAATCCATAGGCAGACGCACACAACCGTGGGTTGCTGGTGTGGGCTTGACGAATCCCCAATGCAGACCGTAAGCGGACTTGAACTCCATCCAGTAAGTCATCGGATAACCTGCTCCTGGCTGACTCGCGCGACGGTGCTTTTCCTGCTTGTAGTAAATCGTGAAATTGCCGTGTGGCGTAGGGGAGGAAGATTTGCCGACGGTAACCGGGGTCGCGAGAAGAACGGTATTTCCTTCGACGACATAGAGGCGCTGGGCTCCGGTGCTGAGAAGGAGCTTCACGTTGGAAGGGTTCTTAGGCTGCGTGAGCGGCGGGTCGAAATCAAACGCGGTTTTCTTCGGGGACAAGGTTTGGCAACCAGTAAGTCCGAGAAGGGCAACGGCAGCGGGGATAAAGAGACATTTCAAATGCAATTTCATAGATAGGTGATGCCACCCTGCCCCAAATCCCCCCGCTTTGCAAGTGGGGAGAAAGGACGCGATGCCGTAGATTTGGGTCACATCTTGATACAGTGACATTCGGAATAACGGGTAATTACAAATTTCCCAAGAAAAAGTAACGCGGATATCGCGCGGATACCAGCCAATCGGCGTACATGGTGGAGAGGCGCGCAATCCGGGAATCTTTCTTCGTTATAAGTTGAGCGCGTAAATCAGAAAAGGACTATCCCCTCTCCAACGAATCCCATAACATGCTTTCCAGACATGGAATTGAGCTTTGAACGGGTGGAGGTGTTGCTGCTAATCGCTTCCATAGTCGCGATGCTGGCGCGGCGCGTGGGCATCCCGTATACGATGGGGTTGACGCTTGCGGGTATTGCCGTTGCGCTGGCGCATGTTCCACCGAAATTCGAATTGACGAAGGAACTCATTTTCACCACCTTCCTGCCGCCTCTCATTTTTGAAGCGGCGTTTCATATGCCGTGGCGCGCCCTGCGCTCCGACTTATTGCCGGTGTTAACGCTGGCGACTCTGGGTGTGCTGGTGGCCGGTGCGATTGCGGCGACGGGGCTGCACTTTTTTGCGGCGTGGCCGTGGTCGGCAGCGATACTCCTGGCAATTCTGATCTCAGCGACGGATCCTGTCTCCGTCATTGCGACCTTCAAGGAAGCCGGGCTAACGGGCAGGCTTCGACTTCTCGTGGAATCCGAAAGTCTGCTGAATGATGGAACCGTGGCGGTCTTATATAGTGTGGCATTGGCGGCCATGGCGGGCGGAGGAATTACCGCGATCGGCATTACGAGTAGCTTTCTCATCACGGTGGCGGGAGGAATTTTTTGTGGTGCATTGGTCGGAGGGGGCGCACTGCTGCTGGCCGGCCGCACGGATGATCATTTGATCGAGATCACATTCTCGACCGTCGCCGCTTACGGCTCGTTTCTCCTTGCCGAACATTTTCATCTCTCGGGCGTACTGGCCACGCTCACTGCGGGCCTCATGATTGGCAATATGGGTTCACTGGGCTCCTTCACCGACCGGGGGCACGATGCAGTGGGTGCATTTTGGGAATACATCGGCTTTGTCGCCAATTCCCTGATCTTTCTTCTCATCGGCATCCGGCTCGTCATGCAAAACATCGGAAGCGTGGTGCTGGTAGCACTTCTTGTCATCGCCCTTATTACGATAGGGCGTGCTGTCGCGGTATACTTCTGCTGCGCTTTGTTCGCGCGATCTTCTCGCCGGATTTCGATGCCGCATCAGCACATATTGGTCTGGGGCGGGCTGCGTGGAGCCCTCGCCCTGGCCCTCGCGCTTGGGCTGCCGCGTGATACTCCCTACCATGATGCCATTATCTCTATCTCCTTTGCTGTGGTCGCATTTTCTATCATCGTCCAGGGCTTTACCATGACGCCTCTACTGCGCCGTCTCGGCGAGATCCCCGCAAAATCGGCGACTTCTAAAATATGAAACTTCAACTCATCAAAATTCGCGACTCTCTCATGGATTCTTTCTGGTTCCTTCCCGGGGTGATGGTACTACTCGCGACGGCCGGGGCGCTCAGCCTGGTCTCGCTGGATCACACGCTTGGCGCTCTCTGGGTAAAAAATATCGGCTGGGTATGGTCCGGTGGGCCTGATGGTGCGCGTGCGGTCCTCTCCATCATCGCCGGATCGGTGATGACAGTCACCTCCATCGTTTTCTCACTGACCATCACCACACTGGCGCAGACCTCCTCGCATTTCGGGCCTCGGGTTTTACGCAATTTCACTTCCAATCGTTTCGTCCAGTTCACGCTCGGAACGTTCATCGCGACCTTCGTTTACTGCCTCCTTGTTTTGCGCACCGTCCGTTCCGTTGAGGAAGCCCCCTTTGTCCCTTATCTCGCTGTCAATCTCGGGATGCTCTTTGCTCTCGCCTCCCTGGCCGTGTTGATCTTTTTTATCGATCACATCTCCCAAATGATCCAGGCGGAGAACCTTATCGCGGACGTTGGTAATGATTTTCAAAAAGCCCTGCCCATCCTCTTCCCGGAAACAAGGGATAAAGATGCAGACGCTCCCGATACCTCCATGCCCGAAGAAAGCCATTGGAAGGATGCACGGCCGATCAAAATACAGGGGAACGGCTATTTGCTTCGCGTGGATGAAAGCCAAATCATGAATCTTGCGGTAAAACATGACCTTCAGATCAAACTTGAACGGCGACCCGGAGACTTTGTATCGACAGGCACGATTTTTCTGCAAGCGACACCTTCGTCTCATCTCACCCCGCAAATAGAAGATGCCCTGCGCAATTGCATGAGTCTCGGGCATCACCGTACACCCCATCAGGATCCGCTCTACTCGATTCAGCAACTGGTCGAAATTGCCGCGCACGCCCTCTCCCCCGGCATCAATGAGCCATTCACCGCCTTGACCTGCATCGACTGGATCGGAGCATCCCTCCGCGGCATGTGCGCGCGGGATTTCCCCTCTCCTCTTCGCCAGGATAAAGACGGTAAACTGCGCATCGTGGCCCGCACCCTCACCTTCCCCGAAGTGGCTGGATGCGCCTTCGACCAGATCCGTCTTTATGGAGCGAGTAACGCCCTGGTATTGACGAGCCTTCTCGATGCCATTGCGGCTATTTCCTACGAAATTCATCGCGATACCGATCGCGTGACCCTCATCAATCAAGCATTGCTCATTGAGACCGACGCGACGCAAGTCCCCAATCAGAAAGACCGGGAAAGAGTCTCGAAACATCTTCAAGCTACGCTGAAAACACTCGCAGTGAAGCCATAAAAAAACACGCAGTCAAAAATCCTGACTCACGTTTCCACTACGTAGAAGTCGGAGCTGTGCGCAACAGGGGCAGAGCGGACGCGAAAACCGCTCTCGATTTAATTCAGCTCAATATAAGTAAGATTTCCGTCTTCGCGCGAAATGTCGGGCTGAGGCAATCCGTATTATCAAGGTCTCAACTAATGAGCAGCAATCGGGGAGGTTGGCCGGGAAAAGTGGAGGGCGCACGGTGAATGCAGGGCGGCACGGGACTACCAGGATATTCCGTAGCGATGCGCCAGAGATTGCCCAGGCCGAAAGAGAAAGGTCTCGCTCCTGCCACCGGCACATAATGAAGGTCATAATAATGATCATTCAAGTACTCCAGAAAGGCCTCGTCATCTTCTCCTCCAAAGAGTTTGAGAAGAGCGGCGCGGGTTTCGGGAATATCTACCCGCTGTTGGGCCTCGTCGTTGCGTAGCCCCTCGGAGGGCGCTTCGGTATAGCTGCAAAGATAGGTGTCCGCCTGCACCGTCGCACTGTCCACGTGAAAGGAAAAGACGTCAGTAGGGAAAATCCCGTCGCCTAGATTGCGGGGTGAGTTATGGATACAGTCGAGACTCGGGGCGAGATCGAGCGCGCGAAGTGATTGCTGATCTTCAAGGAGAATATCTCTCGCCACTTTGCCTGCATCGCTCAACGACAGGTCGCAAAGGTGGGAGTCATCGACAGGAACGATGCCCTCGCCGATACCCAATCGCTCCACGAGCTCGCGAAAATCGCCCGGCAGTGTGCGTTCCCAGCAAAGAGCGTTGATCTCTCCTTCCAGAGGCGTAGTGACTAGCTCATGGAAACTCGCCACCATCTTAATACGAGGATAGCCACACGGCAGAATAATGGGAGACATGGAGGTGAGCGTGCTTGCGATTTTAACTACAGCTGCTGCAGTTTCATCGTCACGCCGAGCGCGTGCGCGTACCCGGCGAAGAACGCTTCATAAACTTCCGCCAGAGTCGCACGGATTGCGGTTTCCTGTCCGTCTCTTGGCTGGAAAAATCCTGTTGCGCTGAGATGCGTCTGGTCTGCACCGAGCGCCTGTAGCTGAACGGTGCAGAAGTAATGTTCCCATGGCTTGTCGGCATTTTCGGTCATTGCATACACGTAACGAAACGTCTCGGGATGAAAGGCGATGAGCTCTTCCTGCACCGCCGTGCCGTCATGGAAGTGAAGGGTGCGCGTCATTCCAATACCTTCGCCCTGCGTCGTGCCACTCGCGATAAATTGCGGCACAAGCGTAGGCAGTGCGTCAAACGGCGAGATGGTTTTCCAGAGCGAGGCGGTATCTGCCGAGAAAATCGCGTGGGTGACAATTGAACGCCAGGGAGAATGAACGGTAGTCATGCTCCACTATCGTGAAATCGCGGCGAATTCGCAATCCGTATATCAAAGTTGAATCTGGATGTTAGCGAAATAAAGGCAGCTCCCCCGAGTTCTCCAACCCCCGTCAGTCAAAACTTTTCACTACAAGCTATTTACGCACCAAAACCGCCATCCACTGCAAACGACGCACCCGTTGTATAAGCCGCTTCCTGACTGGCGAGAAAGGCAACCATGGACGCGACTTCATCAGCGCTTCCGTGACGGCGAATTGCCAGAAAACCGTGCAGCATTTCAGCTCCGGGATCCGTGGCAGGGCTCATATCTGTATCGATGGGTCCAGGCTGGACGGTATTGACAGTAATGCCGCGCGCTGCGAATTCAACCGCAAGACCACGCGTGAGGCCGGCTACGGCGGCCTTTGTCATTGCGTACGCGCTGGCTCCGGGAAAAGGCATGTGGGTCGCCACGCAACTTCCGATATTGATAATACGTCCGCCTTCACGCAAATGCGGTGAGGCTTCCTTGATGGCCACATAAACGCCTCGAACATTCACGGCAAGCTGGTGATCAAAATCCTCAAGGGATAGCTCGTCGATCTTCCCGTATTTAACAACGCCTGCGTTATTCACGAGAATGTCCAGGCCGCCAAAGGTCTCCACGGTTTTCGCCACGGCATTACGAGTCGCGACTGCATCGCCGCTATTCGCCTGGAAGGCGGCAGCCTTGCCACCTGCGGCGTGGATTTCCGTCACGGTCTCCTCGGCTTTTTGAGGCGACGTATTATAAGTCAGCATGACGGATGCGCCAGATGCGGCGAGACGCTTTGCAATCGCAGCTCCGATTCCTCGCGAAGCGCCGGTAACGAGAGCGACTTTGCCTTTCAGAGAGATATTCATCCCGCGAGACTGCACCTCGTTTTCACTGTAGGCAACTCAGGAATTGAGCTTTCGTAATACGGGTTTGCCGACCGCAACAGCTGATCCTACACTGGAGCGATGAATACTCCTGTCTGCCCGTCCTGCGAGATGAACGACGTTTCGGAACACGCCGATCACTGGGAGTGCATGACCTGTGGTCATGAGTGGGAACGCGAAGCGCAACCGGCTGGAGAACGCGTCGTGAAGGATGCCTATGGCACCATACTCGCAGACGGTGATTCGATTGCCCTGATCAAAGATTTGAAACTAAAGGGATCGTCTGAGGTTCTTAAAGGCGGAACGAAGGGTAAAGGTATTCGACTGGTAGAAGGGGATCACGAGATTTCCTGCAAGATCAACGGAAGCGCTATCGGTCTCAAAGCCTGCTTCGTCAAGAAGGCGTAAACTGCACGCGCCTAAACTTTGCGTCGCCGAAGAACGCCAAGCGTGACGAGTAGGAGCCCCGCGCCGAGGAGAATGCTTGTGGATGGCTCGGGAACGACGTGGTAGTAGACAGCGAAGACATTATTTGAAGCGAGCGAATGGCCGAAATCAGGGGCATCTGCGGCGATGCCTCCGTAGATGTAGCCGAGCAGAGTATTATCGGCCCGAGCGTCGAGATCGATGATGCCGTCATCGTAAATAGGCAAACCATCGACGGCGTAAAAATGCGCTTCTGCTCCGAAGAGGAGCGTATCACCAGCGCCATCCGCAAGCTGCGGATATGCACCGGTATAGTATTGAGTATAGTTCCCACCAGCATCGCGGGTGACCGCGGAAAATTGCGAGGAGAAGCCGTAATTACTATCGTAGGTAAGCTGGCCAGTTGCGGGATCGTATGTATTTGCGGAGATGCCGCCGAAAAAATACTCGGTAAACTTACCCGTGGTATTGGAATACATGCCGAGCTTGGCGGAATTGTAATTATTCATCGCCTGCTTAAATGTGCCAGGAGCATTCGGATCGGCCTGGGTGGGGTTTCCATTTACATCAATCTCGACGGGAACCGTCCATACACCTGCACCATTATAAAAAACACCGGAGTAAGCGATCATGCCCGGAATGGGCGCACCGCCTCCGGGATTTTGCGAAAGCGAGGGGACGATATTCATGTCGCGCCGGCGGAATTGCGTGGGATCTCCCGGTGAGGGAGTGACCTGCGTGACAGCATAGCCGAGCGTGCCAGCCTCTTTGTTATAATCCACGGTGAAGGAGCGAACTTGCGAGGTGTAAACGCCATTTGAACCGGGTGTATAGGGACCCTGGAAGTCTTGTCCGAAGACGAGATTCACGGTATTGCCGGTCTTGATCATATCGCCGCCGGTTACAGCGAAAAATCCCCCGGCATAGCTGCCATTCATGCTCGTGGCGCCAGTGGTCTGAATCACGCTGTTCGTAGCAAGATTCGGGGTGCTACCCTTTACCCAACTGATGACATCGCTGAGATCGATGGCGGTAAGTGTATTATAGGTGGTGAAATTATTAGTATTCGAATCGTAAACATACCCGCCGCTGATGAAGAGCGTATTGCCGCTCTTGTAGCTCTGTGTGGCGGTAGCGGAGAGACTATTTACAATGGAAGCACTGAGCCCCGAACTGGGATCGGAGAGCGATTTACTCCACGTTTGTTTCGTAACGGGATCGATGATCCAGATGTCGGAATTTTGGGAAGCGAGCGGGAAATTTACCATGC
>JBDSIH010000065.1:0-4424 GCA_039918055.1 Chthoniobacterales bacterium | reverse complement strand
CGTCCAATATGTCCCTGTCGTGAATACCTATACCGGCAAGAATGGGAAAATATGTTCTTACGTGAGTGAATTCCCCGTCTTCACGCCCGGCTACACCATTCCTTATCAGAGCGTGCTGACTTCGATTGACGCGCAGATGATTTTGCTTAAACCTTCCCGTAAATGAACGAACAACGCCCAGCGCTTGAGACGCCGGATGGAAAGCAAAAAGTCCTTTTGCATTCCTGCTGTGCGCCTTGTTCCGGCGAGGTCATGGAGGCAATGGCGGCTTCGGGCATTGATTACACGATATTTTTCTATAATCCGAATATCCACCCACGCGAGGAATACGAAATCCGCAAAAGTGAAAATATCCGGTTTGCTGAAAAGCACGCGATTCCCTTTATCGATGTCGATTACGATACAGACAACTGGTTTGCGCGCGCGAAGGGAATGGAATGGGAGCCGGAGCGTGGAGCGCGATGCACGATGTGCTTCGACATGCGCTTTGATCGCACGGCACTCTATGCTTACGAAAACGGGTTTCCCGTTATCACCAGCTGTCTTGGAATTTCACGCTGGAAGGACATGGAGCAGATCAATGGCAGCGGAATTCGCGCTGCGGCAAAGTACCCGGGCATTTCGTATTGGACCTACAATTGGCGCAAGGGTGGGGGATCGCAGCGCATGATCGAGATCTCAAAGCGGGAGGAGTTTTACCAGCAGGAATACTGCGGATGCATTTACTCCCTTCGCGACACCAATAAGTGGAGGACGGCCAACGACCGTCCGAAAATCCACATGGGTGTCAAATATTACGGCCAGAGCGAAATGGCCTCGGAGTAGCGCTTATCCCGCCAGCGCTTTATCGATCTCGTCGTGATCGATGGTGAGAAGACGTCTCTGCTTTGTTCCCATTTTCGGAATGCAGGCAATCAGTGCCTTTGTGTAAGGATGCTGTGGGCTTTGCAGGATTTGTTCGGTGGGTCCGTGCTCTACAATCTGCCCGCGATACATAACGGCAACGCGATCAGCGAAGCCTTTCACGATTCCAAAGTTATGCGTGATGAGAATGATCGCAGTGCCGAATTTCTGACGCAGTTGGCGGAGTTCCTCCATGATTTGCGCCTGAATGGTGACATCCAATGCCGTCGTCGGTTCATCCGCCACGAGAATCTGCGGATGGCAGCTCAATGCCATGGCGATCATCACACGCTGCTGCATCCCGCCGCTGAGCTGGTGCGGATAATCGTGAAGACGCTGCTCGGGGTTTACAATGCCCACGGCATTCAACGTAGAGATGACTTCGGCATCGATGTCCTTTACTTCGGGACGGTGCAGGCGGATTGCCTCCGCAATCTGATTGCGGATCGTGAAGACGGGATTGAGCGATGTTGAAGGTTCCTGGAAAATGTAAGCAATCTCGCCGCCGCGGATTTTACGGAGATTCGAAGGCGCCATCGTAAGCACATCCTGGTCTTTTAAAAGAATGGTGCCGCTGACATACTTCGCAGGCGGCTCAGGCAGCAGTCGCGTAAGCGCCAGCGACGTGACACTTTTTCCGCTACCGCTTTCTCCCACGATGGCCAGCGTCTCCCCGGCCTGGAGATCGAAGGACACATTCTTCACCGCATCGACATTACCCTCGTCGGTTTCGAAACGGATCGAGAGGTTTTTAACACTAAGTAGGGGTGATGAACTCATGGTGCTTTCGGGTCGAAGGCTTTGCGCAGGGCATCGCCCAGCAGGTTAAGGGAAAGGACTAATATAAAAAGGGCGCCGGTGGCGGACAGAATATTCCACCAGACTTTTGGTTCACGACTCAGTTCCATGCGTGCGGCATCAATCATAGCGCCCCACGAAGCCGTGCCAATAGGAACGCCTACGCCGATATAACTCAAAATTGCTTCTGCGAGAATGATTCCGCTGAAGCCGAGGACAAAATTAATCATCACCAGATGCATCACGTTCGGAAGTATATGTCGAAAGATGATAGAGGAGTCACGCTCTCCAAGGGCACGCGCAGCTTCGCAATACTGGCGTTCAGTCTGTCGAAGTGTTTCTCCGCGCAGCAGGCGGCACAGTCCGATCCAGCCGGTAATCCCAAGCGCGAAGGATATTTGAGGAATACCTTTTCCCAGCACGATCATAATGGCAACGAGAAGAAGAATGCCGGGAATACTTGCCACCGTGCTGTAAAGATACTGCACGATATCATCAAGGTAGCGTTTGTAATAACCTGCGGAGATGCCAAGGATAACGCCGATGGGTATATAAATCAGGCTCGTTAGGGTGCCGATAAGCAGCGCAGTCGACGCACCCTTCATGGTTTGCTGCAGCACATCTTTGCCGAGCGCATCGGTTCCCAGTATATGGACGCTGAGGAGCTTGCGGTTTTTGAAATCGATTTTGGTGAAAGGTGCACTGTAGCTGGTTTCCTTTGGCACATTTTTAAAAGCAAGATCGAGTAGAGACATTGGGCGTCCATCTGCCTGCGCCCACGGCGTGAGGATCAGATTGCTGGTGGCGATAACCAGATAAATTACCACGATCGTCAGCGCAATCCATCCGGAATAACTGCGGGAAAAACGACTGAGGGGGCGTGCCCAGCGAGGGGATCGAACAAAAAGCGTAACGATCAGGATGAATATCCCAATAAACGCAAACACCAGAATGTTTTGGGTAAGCGGTGTCATTGCAGTTTAATGCGGGGATCGACCCACGCATAGCAGAGATCGGTTAACAACAATCCGAAGAGATAAAGCAGTGTCCCAATATACGTCGTGGCGCGAATGACGGCGAAATCGGACGTATGAATCGCATCCAGCGCCATATTTCCAAGGCCTGGAATTCCAAAAAATGTTTCCAGAACAAGGCTTCCCAAAATCAGCATGGGGAGGGCGCTCACTGTGAGCGTAATGATATTGATCATTCCATTTTTCAAAACATGACACAGAAGAACGGCTCCGGAGGAGAGGCCTTTTGCATAGGCCGTGCGGACATAATCATTGCGGATTTCTTCCAGGAAAATGGCGCGATACATCCGGATATCCGAACCAAGGCCGCCGAAGATCAAAATCATGACGGGCAGGGCGAGAAAGCGGACAATTCCCGCTCCATCAAGACTGAATCCATACGCGGGAAAGTATTTGAAATGCACAGCCAGCAGCCATTGCCCGAAAATCACATACACCATGACCGGAATACTCATGAGTGCGACGGCGAAAATGGTGCCCGCAAAATCAATGCTTGTCTCGCGCACATAGACGAAGAAAAGAGAGATTGAAAGCGCAAGTGCAAGTCCGAGGAAAAATGCGGGCACCGTAATAGTAAGAGAGGGAATTGCACCTTCTTTAAAGCGGTCGATCACGGGTTGTCCCGTTGTGTCCGAGACGCCGAGATTAAACGTGGCCAGGGAAACAATATAAGTGCAGAACTGGCTGTCGTACCAATGATGTCCCGTCTGGGTATTTATAAAAACCGGTTTGTCGTAACCGCGTAATTTAATCCAGTTTTCTACTGCCTGAGGGGAGGCCTTTGGCCCGAGGATGTGCCGAGCCATCGTCTCCGGCTTTTGCAGCATGTAGAAAAGCACGAAGGTGATGACCATCACGCCAAGGATGATGGGGATCATGTATAGAACTCTGCGGATAAAGTATCTAAACATTAGCCCGCCTCCGTTTGCGAATTCCGTAAAGGATGACGAGCACGAGAATGCCAAGTCCTGCGAAAAGCGGCCAATAGTTTTTTCGGTTCCATTCCGCCTGCTTTTCCTGGCGAAGCTTTGTATCGATGACGCCGTAACGAAGTCCTCCGAATGCACCTACCGTGGCATTTTTAATAAAATAGGGAGCCCATGGTTGACGAAGACGGTAGCTCACACGGTTGAAGATGGGGCCGATCACGCAGTCGTCCACAAGAAGTATCTGATTCATCTGATGAATGATTGCCGCGCGCTCAGGCGTATCTTCCATGGTCGCCATTTGTTCGAAAAGTTTATCAAATGCGGCATTCTGATACATCGATTGATTGTGACCGACGGGGACGACGTTTGGTCCGTAAAACAACGCGAAAAAGTTTTCCGGATCGGGATAGTCCGCACTCCATCCCGCCGAAACGAGCTGATACCGCGCCTTCATCTGTTTCTCGAGCATCTGCGAGAAAAGATTTTCCTGAATATTCACACGGATGCCCAGCGCTTCGAATTGCGCACGATTAAATTCCGCGGACTGCCGCGCTGTTGCATTCTCGGCTTCGGTATCAAGAGTGATCTCCAGCGGCTTCCCTGTTTTGGGATCGATTCCATTGGGATAGCCCGCTTCCGCGATCAGCTTGCGCGCCTTTTCCACATTGGTCTCACACCAGGGATTTTTAAAATCCGGTTCGTAGCCGAACATGCGGGGCGGGAGGATTTGATTGGTGATATGCAAAATATTATTCGCAAA
>JBDSIH010000064.1:0-10689 GCA_039918055.1 Chthoniobacterales bacterium | reverse complement strand
TTCTCGTATCCGGAGAAATTTCTTTCAGTAAGCTGCGAATCTCTGCACGCAGACGTTGCTTTTGTTTCAAAATCATTCGAAAATAATATCCCAATGGTTCAAAGGCTTCTTAAAAAAGCATTAAACTCGGCCCAGGAGGGTCTTGCCAAGCCGAAGACGCGGAAAAAGAAGGTCCGCCCTGATAACCACATCGATATGAAGCTCGGAACGGGCTGGCATAAGAGGAACTTTCTCGCGGAGGTCGTCATACCCTCGCTCTTCACCAAACGCACCGGTGACCGCCTCAAGCCGAAGTTTCCCGAGCTGAAGGACAACCAGATCGGCATTACCTGGATCGGCCACGCTTCCTTTCTCATCCAGACACGCGAACACAGCATCCTCATTGACCCCAACTGGGCGAAGTGGCTCAAGGTCATCAAGCGCATCCGCCACCCCGGCATTGAAATTCACGATCTGCCCGCTATTGATCTGGTCCTTGTCACCCACGCGCACTTCGACCATCTCGATCGCAAGACGCTACGCACCGTCGCACGCGATCAGCCGATTATCGTGCCCGAGCATGTGGGCAATCTTGTTCACGGCCTTGGCTTTGATCATGTCCGCGAACTTTGTCGCTGGCAGACCTATGAAATGGGATCGCTGAAAATCACGCTGACACCCGCTTCGCACTGGGGCGCGCGGCTGCTGCACGATCACCACCGGGGATTTGGCGGATTTCTGATCGAATACGAAGGCCGCAGCATCTTCCATTGCGGAGACAGCGCCTACTTCGACGGCTTCAAGGAAATCGGCGAGCGCACAAATGTAGAAATTGCGCTCCTGCCCATCGGCGCCTACGACGCGCCGACAAAGCGCGACGTGCATATGAATCCTGAAGAGGCGCTTCAGGCCTTTCAGGAACTGAAAGCGGACCGCATGATTCCCATGCATTACGGAACTTTTCGCCTGAGTTACGAACCGATGCATGAGCCACCGGAGCGTCTTTTGAAATGCGCGGATACACTCAAGATCGGCGACCGCATAAGCATTCTCACAGAGGGAATGCCGCAGGTTTTTTAGTGCGACGGCTTAAATGTCGCCATCTTCCGCGCGCTGCTGAACAAGGCGATATTCTTTTCCACCAGCTTTGTATTCGGACGTTTAAGCACATCTTTGAGTAACGCATCCGAAACGAGAATTTCCCCCAGATCCAGGGTATTACGGATACGCGCAACACGAACGGTTTTTGGATCCGTAATATCCGAACCGCGCAATGCCCACTCCCAGGCTTCCCTGTCATCTTTCGCCACCATGGGCATTTTGCCAACAGTCATCGCAGATGCGGTGCGCACGTTTTCATACGTCACCTTGAAATCAATTTTCTTAAAAAAGTTACGCGGGATGATGTCGGCAAATCCCATTCCGGTGGCATTGCCATTTGTTCCTTTTGCAAGATCGCGACAGATCAGCATATTAATGTGCGGATCGCGTGTTCTTGTGCGATGCACCGTGCGATAGCGCTGGCCGATAATATTAGGGTCCATCCCCATGCCGGAAATATTCTTTCCCATTTCTTCGACGATCAGGACATGCACATCATCCAGCGGCAGAGAGGGCATCTTTGAGTAGGCAAGCTCAAGTAGTTTCCTCTCCTCCTGCATGATGCGGTTCGCAGAAATGGCGCGGATCGTATGCGTCCTGTCATAGGCGTTTTCAATGATGCCGACGCCCAGAAGAATCTTCTTTGTATCCAGCAACCGCTTCGCAATACGCGGCATGAGATCGTGCAGGCCGGGCTGACCATACGCGTGAATGGCGAGCGCCTGCGCATGTTTTCCAAGACCGATACTCATCATCTTTACCAGGCCGCTTTCATAGTGCCCGTGAAATTCCGTGTGTGGCTTGATCCGGTTTACAAGAATCACGCCAGCAGATTGATACGCGAGCTTATCCATGAATACTGCCGCGGAAATTTCAGGAGCCTTGATCTGCACCACATCCATGCTGGAACGAATAGGGCAACCCATTTTCGCTTTCGTGATGCCGAATTTCTCCAGAATGTAAGCCTGTCCTTTTGCCGTCGCGCCGCCGTGACTTCCCATCGCGGGAACGATAAAGGGTTTGCCTCCGCACTCCACCACCCACCTCACCGTTTCACGGATGATGATTGCGATGTTGTCGATCCCGCGCGAACCCGCAGTAATGGCAATGTGCTTTCCTTTGGGAATTTGAACGCCGGAGTTTTCCAGCTGCCTGCGTGTTTCCACAGCGACATCCGCGAGACAAGTCGCATCAAAACTCTGCCGCACGCGATGAAACTGCGGCGGGCGGGCAGAGGATTCGGCGTTCTTCATTTCAGGGAGAGGTCAGCATGCAGGAATTGGCCATCATTTCCAAATCTAAAATGGGACGCGGCGGAGCACGTCTCTCCAATGGACGTCAAATTTTAAAACTCCGCGAAAACTTTGGATACATGCTCTAATGGAGGTACGTGCTCCGCCGCGTCCCATTTTAGATCATGGTATTACCCTGGCAACATCGCGCGAAACTCCGCTTCATCGAGGATTGTGACTTCGAGTTTTTTCGCCTTATCAAGTTTGCTGCCCGCTTCTTCACCCGCGAGGACATACGTAGTCTTTTTACTTACGCTGCCGGAAACCGTGCCGCCATTACTGCGGATAATTTCCGCAAACTCATCGCGTGGCCGACTCAGCGCACCGGTGAGGACCCACGTCGTTCCGACAAACAAATCACCGACGGCCTTATGCTCGTCGTGCTCACCGAAATTCAACCCGCATGCGCGTAATCGCTCGAGAAGCTTTGCCACTTCCTGATTCGCAAACCACCCCAGAATACTTTCGGCAACGATCTCGCCGATATCCTCCACGGCGATCAAATCCTCCAGCGTCGCCTTTGAAAGCGCATCGATCGTGTGAAAACGGGTGGCAAGCGTTCGCGCGGCACGTGTTCCAATGTGGAGAATTCCCAGTCCGAAAAGCAATCGCCAGAGCGGCCGCGTCTTGCTGATTTCGATTCCCTCCAGCAAATTCGAAACGCTTTTCTCACCTTGTCTCTCAAGCTCCAAAAGCGCGGCACGATCCAGCGTATAAAGATCCGCAATATCCGCGACCATTCCCGCGACGACGATCTGCTCGACCATCGCCTCGCCCAGACCTTCGATATCCATGGCCCCACGCGATGCGTAATGCTCGATACGTCGTTTCAACTGCGCAGGACAGGAGGGATTTCCGCACCGCAGTGCGACTTGCCCCTCTTCGCGGGTCACCGGACCGCCGCAGCTCGGACATTCTTTCGGCATGGCAAAAACTTTTTCTTGTCCGGTGCGCGCTTCTTTTTTAACCGCGACGACTGCAGGAATCACCTCGCCGGCTTTTTCGACAATCACCACATCGCCGATGCGGATGTCCTTGCGCGCGATTTCCTCCTCGTTGTGAAGCGTGGCGCGCGCGACGGTGCTGCCGCTTACAAAAACCGGCTCCAGCTCTGCGACAGGCGTGAGCACTCCGGTGCGTCCGACCTGAATCGTAATATCCTTAAGTTTTGTTTCCGCGCGTTCGGGTTCGTATTTATAGGCAATCGCCCAGCGCGGTGCCTTTGAAGTGGAGCCCAGCATCTCGCGCTGCGAAAGCGAATCCACCTTCATCACTGCGCCATCGGTCTCAAACACAAAGTCGTGACGCAGTTCGCCCATCTCGTGAATGGCTGCAATGATTTCATCCAGACTATCCGCCACCCAGAGTTTTTCCGTCAGCGGGAGTTTCCATTTTTTGAACTGACTGATGAGTTCCTGCTGGCTCCCGATCTCCACTCCCTCGCAAAGACCCACTCCGTAAAAAACGGCCTGAAGTCCGCGTTTGGCGACGAGCTTTGGATCAAGCTGCTTGAGCGATCCCGCGGCTGTGTTTCGCGGATTTGCAAAAAGCGGCAAACCCTCTTCCTCGCGTTCTTCATTCAGCTTTGCAAAAACGTTTTTCGGCAAATAAACCTCACCGCGAATTTCCACGCGCGAATTTTCGCCTGAGGAAATCGTTTTCGGAATCGCTGAAATTGTCAGGACGTTTTGCGTCACATCGTCGCCTGTCACTCCATCGCCACGGGTGGCTGCGCGAACGAATTTCCCATTCTCGTAAAAGAGCGCAATCGCCACTCCATCTACCTTGGGATCAACCGTGATCGTAAACGGCCTGCCCTCCAGCAGCTTTACAATGCGTGCGTAAAATTCCCGCACCTCCTCTTCGATGTAGGTATTATCGAGACTCTGCATCGGGACAAAATGCTGAACCTGCGTGAAGGCCTCCAGCGCACGTCCACCGACCTGCTGCGTTGGCGAGTCTTCCGTGCGCAAATCCGGAAATTCCTCCTCGAGATCGAGGAGCTCGCGGTAAAGGGCATCGTAGTCGCGGTCGGAAATTTCCGGCGTCGCCTTTTCGTAGTAAAGGCGATTGTGGTGTTCGACTTTGCTGCGGAGTTCCTTAACCCGTTTTTTTGCGTCGTCGTTCGAAGAGGCCATAAAGAAAAATAATCACCATTGAACCTATCACCGCACCCGTAAAATCCGCGATCCAGTCACCCACATCGCCGCCACTTCTGCCGGGCGTGTAAAGCTGATGATACTCATCGGTCACGCCATAGAAAGATACCACGACAACCGTGACAAGAATAACCGCCAGCCAGCGCCATGACACCGTGGCCCGCAGCGCCATGCAAAGTGCGCAGGCTCCTGCTATATACATAATAACATGCGCCACCTTATCCACACCCTCCCACGCAGGAACGGGAGGCAAGTCCTTCGGCGTGAGTGAAGACAACCAGAAAACCACGACCATCCAGAGCACAAATCCAAACCAAAGCAGGGGCCGAATCACTGGCATTGGAAGAAAGGGAGGGTTTGTTTTCAAGGTTCAGAAAGTTAATCCTTCAATGCCGTCCAGAGGCAATTCGATTCGAATAAAATACTTTTCCGACGGTGGGTTTCCCATGCTACCTTAGTCTAGTTCATGAAAGAGCAACCGTTGCGAATTCTCGGGATTGATGGCGGCGCCACCAAAACAGAATGGGCGCTTTTTTCCAAACAGGCGGATAACCTGAATCTGCTCGAGCAGGGCAAAGCGGGAAGCGGCAGCTACAAACTCGAAAGCCGATCAAATCTGGAACAGCGCCTCCAACTCCTGCCGAAGGAAGTCGATGCCGTGGGAATTTACCTCGCTGGCTGCGTCACCGAGGAGGACCGGGCGGAAATTCTGGCACTTGCGAAATCAGTCTGGGCGAAAGCGGAAATTTCCGCAGGAAGCGATAGGGAATCCGCTTACGCATCGGCCTTCCTTGACCAGCCAGGAATCATTGTCATCGCGGGCACGGGCTCTGCCGTTACGGGAAAATCCGAGGGCCGCGAGGAACGCGCGGGCGGCTGGGGACACGTGCTTGGCGACTGCGGTGGCGGGTATGATCTCTCCGTGCGCATGCTACGCCGGATATTGTGGGATTATGATGTGGAAAAAACATCCACTCCATTTGCCCATGACGTGCTCCGAACCCTGCATTTTCAGACGCTGGCGGCGCTTAGCGACTGGGCGCTGAATGCATCCAAGGCGGAGATAGCAGCCTTATCCCCGATTGTCTTTCGTAATCAGAATGATCCGGAAATTCAGGAAATCCTGGAAGCCGGCGCGGATACGCTGGCGACATACAGCGCCGCCGTCGCAAAACGGCTAAATATGGATCATCCCACGATCCGACTCTTTGGCGGATTATTTTACGCGCACCGCACTTACGGAGATAAATTCCGCAAGCACGCGCATCGCTTCATGCCGGACTGCGTGGTAGAGCCATGCACCCGCGCCGCTTCCTGGGGTGCGGCGTGGCTTGCGGCGCATTCGCCGAAACCGCAGATTGCCGATACCTCGCTTGCTCGGGACATTACCGCGTCCATTTTGAATGCGGATACGGAACGCGCCAATCCCCGCTCACTGGATCTGGATAAGATGCCCGTTGCGCAAATGGTCGATCTCTTTATCGAAGAGGAGAGCAATATTCCCGACGCGCTCCGCGCCTGCGAACCAGCAATCTGCGCGGGCGTGGAGGGAATCGTGACGGCCCTGCGTGCGGGGGGGAGATTATTCTACATCGGTGCGGGAACGAGTGGCCGTCTCGGCGTTCTGGATGCCAGCGAAATTCCGCCGACCTTTGGCTTGCCCGCGAGTACGGTGCAGGGATTGATCGCCGGGGGAAGAACCGCCATCTGGTCGAGCGTGGAAGGCGCGGAAGACGACGCGCAGGCGGGCGTCATTGCCCTGCGCGAGCGCGGGCTCCATGCGAATGATGTGGTCTGCGGCATCGCGGCGAGCGGACGCACTCCCTATGTTCTCGGCGCGCTGGATTACGCCCGCGGATTGAAATGCTTCACGATTTTCCTGACCTGCAATCCCAACCGGGACCACTCCAGGAAACACGCCGATGTGGAAATCGACGTGCCGACCGGTCCCGAAATCCTGACTGGCTCAACACGCCTGAAAGCAGGAACCGCCACGAAGGCCGTGCTTAATATTCTCTCCACCTGCGCGATGGTTCGCCTCGGCCATGTAACGGGTAATCAGATGACGCATCTCCAGCCTACGAATGATAAACTTCGCGAACGCGCGGTTCACATGGTTGCGGAAAAGCTTCAGTGCGAAGAATCCCGTGCGAGACAGTTACTTTCCGAAAATGGGTGGAATGTCGCCGCGGTCCTTACCGAAAACTAGAGTTCCTTCTCAAGCCGCTCGCTGAGCCACTGCTTGATCATGCTCTGGTAATTCAGATACCTCGAACGCGCGATGCGCTTGATGCGGGCCAGCATGCGCGGATCAAACCGTAGCGTGATGGTCGTGGAATCGCGGGTGTCCGCTTTCCAGATGGAAGCATTCATGAGGCGCACATCGGGAGTCGCATTTTCCCAGAACGTTGCCTCATCCGTGGGTGAAACAAACTTGGGAACCTCAGTCCATGCGGAAAGTGTTTTCATCCGTTACCAGCCTCCGAATTCTTACGTTCATAGAAACCCAGTTCCTCCTGAGTCATATCCCGCGATAAAATGACGCGATACAGTTTACCATCTGTCCAGAACACATTGAAGAGCGCCCGGCCATTGACAGTCTTTCCGAGACTGAAAAACCGCGTCTCGCGCGATTCATCCTCATCAGGCAGCAGGCGAATGCTAAACGGATCTTCGAAAGACTCCTCCACCTCGCGGGGAGAAACCTTTTTCAGATCAAAAGGAGCGTCTAGCCAGTCAAATTCCATGCGTAAGCTTTAACTCTGATGCGCCTTCTGGATTAATTCAATTTCATAACCTTCCGGCGCATCAATAAATGCGATCACGGAACCACCGTCCGTGACAATCGGACCGTCGGAAAGCGGGTAACCCAGCTTGGCGGCGTGCTCAGCAAATTTGTTAATGTCATCCACCTCAAAGGCAAGGTGCGTGATATCCGTCCCCACGATGACGGGGCCGCTTTTATCGAATTTGCAAATCTCGATCTGCTCTTCGCTTTCGGGTGCCTTGAGGAAAACAAGATCAGAACCTCTGCTGCTTTTGTGGCGATGTGTTTCCTCGAGTCCGAGGACATCCTTGTAAAAAGAAACGGTTTTTTCGAGGTCGCTCACACGGTAGCGGGTATGGAGAAGCTTGCGAATCATGCTTTGCTGATACCACTCCTCCCGGCCCCTGTCGATTTTCTATTTAGCCAGGCGATCATCCAGCGCGGCAACCTGATCGAGGATCATCTCTGTCAGCAGCGGCTCGGTGCCTATGGCGTTTGCGTAATACAGCGTTTTCCCGCGGAGATGGTACGGATTTTTTCGAAAGACATCCGTCTGGCTCGCCGCAGCTCCGATCTCGCTGTCGATACCCAGAAGCACCGGGATATCCTGGTAGCTGTGCAGCCCGTCTGAAATAAAGAACGGTACCATGACGACATTCGGCAGCGTGGTCAGCGTGGCCCAATCCTCGACGCGCGGCGCCTCCTCCATGTAGACCGGCTTCACTTCGCCATATATTCCAAGATCCATAATTTTACACACCTGATCCTTCGCGGCTTTCGCGGAATTATCATTCAGATCTGTGCCATGTCCCGCGATCAGCAGGCTCGTCTGCCGGGTATCAAGTTCCGGTGCAATTTCTTTTCCGCGCTTGAGCAGGGCTTCTGTCATTCGCGGATGACTCCCCACCGGATCGCAATAGTAGATCGTGCGATTGCCGCGCTTTGTCACTGGCCCCGTCAACTCCAGCTCCCTCGGGATCACGGTTTGCGTGAAATACCCCTCGCTGATGAAATTCGGCACCACGTAGATTTCCTCGGAATCCAGCAAGGCATACGCTTCGCGCAAAGATGGCTGCTCCTTCCAAAAACAAACACCGACCTCTGCGAAAATTCCGCGCTTCCGGATGGAATCCGCATGCGCGAATGTCGGCGCAGACGAATCAGGATTCACCGTGGAGCCATGCCCCACAAGGAGAAGCGCCGCGTTTGATTTATTGCACAGTGCCGTCATTTCGATTCCTCTTTTTAGATTCCTGCCTGGTGAGAGATTTCGGTGTAGGTTCAATAGTGATACCCAGCCACTGAAGCGTACTTCCCGTCTCACGGGCATACTGGGAAACCGCTTCGTTATAATCGGCGATGGCACGGATTTCCGCAATCTCGGCAGTGGCAAGATCCCGCTGGAATTTAAGAACCTCAAAGGTCGTGCTCGTGCCGGCGTTTAATTTTACTCTTCCCGCGTCGAGCGTTTCCGCCGCGAGATTGCGGGCCTCGCCGGTGGCATCAATACGTTTGCGCGTGGTGCGGACATGCCCCGCCGCGTTATCCACGCGGGCAATGATATCCTGCTCCAGCCGCTTCAGGTCTACGAGGGAACGCAGCACCGTCAGCTTGCTCTGCTCCAAAAGTCCCCTTGCCTGACGGTTCGGAATCGGCAGGCTGAAATTCGCGCCAGCCGTCCATGAGTAATTATTCGCCCCCGTGAGGCTCGTCGCGCTGTTAATCAGGTTCGTATCGATTCCGTTCAGGCCTAAGCTCGCTATCAGATCCAGCTGCGGAAGAGTGGCGTTGCGGCGAAAGACCACATTGATCTGCTGCTTCTGCAGGTCCAGCAATGCCTGGCGAAAGTCCGGCCGGAACTCCAGCGCCGCAGCGAGATCGCGCGGCTCATCAATCCTGTAGTCCAGTGGCATCGTCGGAGGAGGTGCAATGCGAAGATGCGTATAGAGAAAGCGGCTGACATCATCCGTCACGAGCTGCTTGAGAAAATTTTCATTGTCCAGGACCTGCCGCTCCGCCACGAGAACCAGGTTTTCCCGGTTCGCCACATCCGCCTTTGGCTGCAGCACATCCAGTTTAGACATCACCCCGATGGACTCACGCTGTTGATTATCTTTATAGAGCTCCTCCGCAAGCGCTCTGGATCGACGCTCCACCGCGAGATTTCCAATGTAGAAATGCAGCTCATTGTAGAAAAAGATCGTGCTCGTGATCGTATCCATCACCTGCTGGCGGAGCTGCCATTCCGAAATGGAATAATCCGCCCGCGCCATGCGGATGCCCGCCAGATTGACGTCCGTGCCAAAGCCCCTGAGCAGTGGCTGGGTAAGATTCAGTCCGCCAAAAGTCGTGTAGGAATCCTGCGTCTGCGAACCCGCGCTAAGCGTCGAGGACCCGCCCAGATTATACGTCATGCCCCAGGGCGTAAGGCCGAAAATAGAAGCACTCCCCACACCACCCGTCGTATTCAGAAAGAGATCCGGCGTGCCCGGAACCGTCGCCAATTGAACCGCCTGGCTTTGGGAATACGTGTAGGAAGCCTGCACCGTAGGATCAAAAATGCCCGAAGCCGTCAATTGCTGTGCCCGTGCGATCTTCGGAGCAAATTCCTCCACCTTGATCTGGAAATTCTTCTGCAATGCCAGGGTGATCGCCTTATTATACGTGATATCCAGAATCTTATCCGTCTGCGCAAAGCTTCCCTGAAGCTGGACAAGCAGCAGGACAGGGAGGAAAAGGCGTCTCATGAGTGGAATCCTAAAAGGTAAAAACTTACCCCCAAACCCACAAGAGGCAAGTTCTCATCAATTTTGGCAGAATTACATTGTTTTCCCCGAATCCCCTATGCACTCTGTCCGCAGATCGCGGGGCGTAGCTTAGCTTGGTAGAGCGCCTGGTTTGGGACCAGGAGGTCGCAGGTTCGAATCCTGTCGCCCCGATCTTATTTACCGCACTCTGGTAAAACCCTCACGAACTCCCCAAAAGGCCCCTCCGCCGATGAGAACCTCGGTTCGACTGCCATCCGCATAAGCGGAAAAACCCAAAAGCAAAGCCTCACCGCAGAGATTACCTATAAGGCAATCAATCCTGTCGCCCCGATTTTGCTAATCTCTCTCTAGCAAACCCCCACAAACTCCCCAAAAGGCCTCTCCGCCGATGAGAACCTCGGTTCGACTGCCATCCGCGTAAGCGGAAAACCTAAAAAGCGAAGCCACCCCGCAGAGATTGCCTACAAGACAATCAATCCTTTTCGCCCCCACTTTTCTCCTATTTCCCCTTCCGTCAGGGGAAATCGAGGGTTCGACTGCAAGGCGCGAAGCGCCAATACAAAAGCGCAGCCACCCCGCAGATCACGGACAAAGTCCGTGATACTCCCACCAGCGCCTAATTT
>JBDSIH010000063.1:0-3446 GCA_039918055.1 Chthoniobacterales bacterium | reverse complement strand
AGATAGTTCCATGGATTTTTCCGTCACGAGGGTCCATATATACATTTTTGGGAACCAATGCTGAGCTTTCCGATATGACAATGATTGAGGGATGGGACAATGCTGATGGCCCGGCCCTTGCAATAGTAACAACCACAAGGAACGCAATCGAAAACACTATCTTCCGCATACTGTATAAAACGAGATGCCGCTAAAAATCCCTCATATTTCTGAGGGAAATTTGATACACTCTCGTTACATACGGTATGAGTAACTATAATTTGGAAGAGCTATTGGGGCAGTATGCAAAGAAGCCATCTTTGCCGATGTCTTTTTCAACAGACGTTCTACGGGAAATTCGTCTTCGCAAAGAACGTATGCCTTCTGGCTGGTTATCTGACATTTACATAATGTTATTTCGTCCGGGCCTACTTGCCACTAGTTTTGCCTTTTCCATTGCAGTGGGTCTTATGCTGCCGCCAATGTTAAATTCTTCAAACTCCCAGCGAACCGCAGATGGACTCGGCCTTAGTATCTTTTCGAGCGCCGGTCACAATGTGCCTTCTGGACTTCTCGCCAAAAGATAATGAAAAAGCTGCCTATATTTTTTGCCATCATCGCAGGGATATTTCTGATAGCTGCCTGCGCCTCGATAGTCTCTATCAAGCTATATACCAATCACACAGAAAAACACGCCGGTCACAATTGGATTCATAAACAGCTTCAATTAACAGCAGAGCAGGATAAGGCATTGGAACCTATCGAGCGACGATACCATGAACGCTGCGACGAACTGGAAGAACAGATGCGCTTGGTCAATAAGGAGCTGGCGCAAGCTATTCTGGCCACTGGAAAAGATTCTCCACCGGTCAAAGACGCTATTGGAAAAATCCATACAGCGATGGGTGAATTGCAATATGTCACTATCGACCATGTTTTCGAGATGCATTCCGTATTGACTCCTGCTCAATACGATAAACTTTTAAAACTTACTGCAAACGCTCTTAACAACCTCGACTCAGAGCATGCGGGAGAATGAATGGGACAAGGTCGAAGATTGGGATTTGGCAAAACTTGCCGCCACTGGCAATGAAGCTGCCTATGGTGTGCTGATTATTCGACATCAGAATCCCATTCATAGTTTCATTTTTCATAATGTCAGGGACGAAGAAACAGCCAAAGACCTGACACAAGAGGTTTTTATTAAAGCCTACTTCGCGTTGGCTCGTGTCACTCCCAAGGCAAAGTTCACTACGTGGCTTTTTCAAATTGCCCTCAATTTATGCCGGGATTATGTGAAGTCGAAAGGTGCCCGTCAGGCGCAGCAGACTTATTCCCTTACGCGAGACACTCCCGAGGGAGAGGAACATCAAATAGAGTTTAGTCATCCGTGCGCACCTCCCAATCGTCAACTGGAACTCTCTGAGTTGATGAAGATGCTTGATGATGAGATTTTCCATCTACCCGAGGAATTACGACAGCCTTTTCTTTTGGGTGTGGTCGAGAAGCTTCCTCAAAAAGAAATTGGAGAGATAATGGGCATTTCTCCAAAAGCAGTCGAAGTGCGGATCTATCGGGCGCGAAAACACCTTATTGAGCACCTTGCCAAGCGTGGCATAACAGAGAACAGTTAACTTTTGACAAACCAAATAATGAATCCTGCATCTCCAAAAAAAGATTCCGCTCACCACGAGCATCACGCGTCGCCAGTTTCGCAATCCACGGCGAAATATATTTGTCCGATGCACCCGGAGGTGGAATCTGACACACCGGGAGCGTGCCCAAAGTGCGGAATGGCATTGGAGAGAAACCCCGCGTGGAAATCGGATACAATTTACACGTGTCCGATGCACCCTCAAATCCGTCAGAACCATCCCGGGGCTTGTCCCATATGCGGAATGAACCTGGAACCTTTATCGCGGTCGGCTGAGACGCAGGAGGATAAGAGCGAGTTGCGAGATATGCAGCGCCGATTTTTGATTGGCTTAATTCTAGCGCTGCCGCTGCTTATCCTGACGATGGGAGAAGACTTACCGCTGATTCGCAATATCGACGGCACGCTTTCGCACTGGATTCAATTTGTCTTGGGAACGCCCGTTGTTTTTTGGGCGGGGTGGCCATTTTTTATTCGAGGCTGGAATTCTCTCGTAAATCGTAGCCTGAATATGTTCACGCTTATCGCGCTCGGAACAGGCGCGGCTTATTTTTACAGCGTCGTCGCTCTGCTTGCACCGAAACTTTTTCCGCATTCTTTTAAACATGGAGGCGCAGTCGGTGTCTATTTCGAAGCCGCCGCTGTAATTACGGTTCTTGTTTTGCTCGGGCAGGTGCTTGAACTCAAAGCCCGCGCAGGAACTAATGCAGCCATCAAAGCCTTGCTCGGGCTCACCCCTAAAACGGCACACCGCATTATAAATGGCCAGGAGGAGGAAGTTCCACTCGACCAGGTTCAGAAAGGTGACTACTTGCGAGTTAAGCCGGGCGAGAAAGTGCCCGTAGATGGCGTAGTGAAAGAAGGCAGCAGTTCCGTGGATGAATCCATGATTACGGGCGAACCGATGCCCGTCGTAAAAGAAGCGGGAGATGATGTCACAGGCGGCACTGTAAATGCTACGGGTAGCTTTATTCTGGAAGCGCAACGGGTCCGCGGCGAAACCTTGCTTTCCCAAATTGTGGATATGGTGGCAAAAGCACAGCGTAGTCGTGCGCCTATTCAACGATTGGCCGATACAGTCGCGAGTTGGTTTGTCCCTGTGGTGATTGCCGTGGCAATTCTTTCCTTCGTTGTCTGGTTCTTCTTTGGGCCCGAGCCGCGTTTTGTCTATGCCCTCATCAATGCTGTGGCCGTGCTAATCATTGCCTGTCCCTGTGCATTGGGATTGGCGACGCCCATGTCAATTATGGTCGGGGTCGGACGCGGTGCTCAAATGGGTGTGCTTATAAAAAATGCCGAGGCTTTGGAAATTCTCGAAAAAGTCAGCATTCTTGTTGTGGATAAGACCGGCACACTGACCGAAGGCAAGCCAACGGTCAGTCGGGTTATTGGAGCGAATGGAGTAAGCGAAGAAGATGTTTTACGTTGGGCAGCCTCCGTCGAAGCACAAAGCGAACATCCGCTGGCCGGGGCCATTGTCCGCGCACTCAAAGATAAGAACCTTTCGATTGATAAGGCTGAGAACTTTGAATCTGTTACCGGAGGAGGCGTTCTCGGAACTGTTGCAGGCAAAAGCATAATGGTGGGACAATCCTCATTATTGCAGGCGCGGAATATTAAAGGCGTAGAAGTTTTGGAGGACCAAGCCATCGCTCTGCGAAAGGAGGGTAACACGGTCGTCTTCATTGCGTTCGATGGAAATGCAGTTGGGCTTCTCGCTCTTGCCGACCCGGTGAAGTCTACGACACCGGAAGCAATCACAGCATTACATCACATGGGCTTGAAGGTCGTCATGCTTACGGGAGACAACGCT
>JBDSIH010000062.1:0-2016 GCA_039918055.1 Chthoniobacterales bacterium | reverse complement strand
CACAATTCATAGCTGAACCTTGATTGCATCAGAAAACGAGTTTCTTGAGTTAATTGACTCCCTGGGAGCCTTCCCCCGTATCGCGCTGGATACGGAGGCGGATAGTCTTCATTCCTATTTTGAGAAGCTTTGCCTGATTCAGCTGGCAGTGCCTTCCGGCGAATGTCTTCTGCTTGATCCGCTGAGCAATCTGACACTGCAGCCGTTTTTTGACATGCTTCGCGGAAAAACCATCGTCATCCATGGCGCGGATTATGATCTGCGTTTATTGCGCCGCTGCGGAAATTTTGAAGTCAGTGAAGTTTTTGATACTACTATTGCAGCACGATTGATCAGCGCCTCCGAGCTTGGGCTTGCGGCGCTGGTGAAACGCTATTTTAGCGTGACCCTTTGCAAGGAATCTCAACGTGCCAACTGGGGTATCCGACCGCTTCCGCCGCAGATGATGGAGTATGCGCTGAATGATGTGCGCTACCTTCTCGAGCTTGCGGATATTCTGGCCGCCGAGCTGCATCGTCTCGGCCGCTGGGAATGGTTTACGGAATCCCGGGACCGCATGGTGGAAGCCACCAAGGAAGTGCGAGAGAGGGATGTGGACCGGCAATGGAGAATCACCGGCAGTTCCGCTCTCGATCCAAAAGCCCAGGCAGTAGTGCGTGAAGTATGGCGATGGAGAGATTCCGAAGCCCGGGAATGGAATCGGCCAGCATTTCATGTAATGGGGAATAATGACATTCTTCGCATTGCGGAGTCCGCTGTGGCGGGTGGTCCGCTTCCTAATATCAAACTGCCCGCACAGCGCAGCCAACGCCTGCAGCAGGTCCTGGAGGCTGCATTGACTCTTCCCAACACGGACTGGCCCGTGGCGATACGCGGTGTGCGTCGTCGCCCTTCTCGTGAAGAGCAGGATCGCTACGAGCAGCTCAAGACAAAACGGGATGAAGTGGCCAAAGAACTCGCCCTCGATCCCGCAATTCTCGCCCCGCGCGCTGCGCTGGAAGCCACGGCGGAAAATCCTAAGTCCAATCATCTCATGAAGTGGCAAAAGACGCTTCTTGGCCTTGAACATGAGTCTCAGCCAGGCGCTTGAAATCACAGTCCGCCTCGCGCTTGAGGAGGATATCGGCTCAGGAGATGTCACGACGCAATACTTCGGCGGCGCGAAGGGCGAAATTGATGCGCGGATTATCACGCGGGAGATTTGCGTTCTGGCGGGAGTTGACGCGGCCGTTGAAACATTTCGCCAGGTTGATTCCAGCCTTAACGTGCAGGTGGTGCAGCGCGATGGTGCAAAGCTCTCGCCAAATACCGAAGTTTTAAAGATTCATGGGAGTGGGGCATCCATCCTTACCGGAGAGCGTGTAGCGCTCAATTTTTTACAGCACTTATCGGGTATCGCCACACTGACGAATATGTTCGTTGAAGCGGTGCAAGGCACCAAGGCGCGTATTCTGGATACACGCAAAACCATGCCCGGGCTGCGTTTTCTTCAGAAGGCAGCCGTGCAGGCCGGTGGTGGAGTGAATCATCGCATGGGACTGTATGATATGGTGATGGTGAAGGATAATCATCTGGCCCCCGGCTACACTTCTGCATTTTTGCAGCAGGCCATTGATACATTGAAAAAAGAAAAGCCCGGGATAAAGGTGGAATTTGAAGCGGACCGCATTGAGCAGGTCCAACAGTTTTTGAATCTACGCGGTCTCGACCGGATTTTACTGGATAACATGTCGCTGGCAGCGTTGTCCGAATCCGTGCTGCTGAATGCCGGTCGCCTGGAGCTTGAAGCAAGCGGCGGTGTTTCTCTGAGCAGCGTTCGGGGTATTGCGGAGACCGGGGTTGATTTTATATCAATCGGAGCGCTGACGCATTCGGTGCCTGCGGTGGATTTATCCATGGAGTTTAACTAATGAGTGTATCTGATATTCTTTTGCTCGATCCTGATGTGCTGATGGAGGAATGTGGTGAAGGGCCGATAGGCCGCAAGGTATTGGTTTTTCGAGAAACTGCATCTAC
>JBDSIH010000061.1:0-1863 GCA_039918055.1 Chthoniobacterales bacterium | reverse complement strand
CGGTGCCGCAAATCTCCCAAGTGGTAATTCACCGGTAAGCATCTGGTAAAAAACAACACCAAGCGAATAGATATCCGCGCGATGATCGACTTCCTGCGGATGCTCGATCTGCTCCGGCGCCATGTAGTGCACGGTGCCCATCACCTCTCCTGCTCGCGTCAGACTCAGGTCGTTCAGGTCGGGTGTGATGATCTTCGCGAGTCCGAAATCCGCAATTTTTACATTCCCACCTTTGCCGAGAAGAATATTTTCCGGCTTGATGTCACGATGAACGATGCCTTTGGCGTGCGCGTATTCCAGCGCGTCGCAAATTTGTGGCACGATGGCCAATGCCTCTTTGGAGTCGATTTTTTGCGTATCCATCAATTGGCGAAGGTTCAGCCCGTCGACATATTCCATAAGAAAGTAAAAGAACCCGCTCGTTTGCCCGAAATCGTGGACGGCTACAATATTCGGATGGCTCAGCCGCGCCAGCGCCTGGGCTTCGCGGGTGAAGCGTTCGGCAAATGCCGGATCATGCGCAGAGCTCGGAGGCAGGATTTTCAGCGCGATAAAACGATCCAGATGTTTCTGCCGAGCCTTGTAGACCGCACCCATACCGCCACGACCAAGCAGCTCCAGAATTTCCAGCTGCGGAAAATGCTGCGAGAGTTCCTCAATCGACGGTGGCACGAATGGCTGGGAAGCAGCATGCAAACTCCCAAGCCCCACCTTCATGAGGCATTCCGCACAAAGCCCCTGCACAGATTTTGACCCGAGCGATTTCCCGCAGTGTTGGCACGTATTCGTAGAATCCACGTTTTGCATCACCTTATACCACGAGTTTTCCGGGAAAAGGTTACAGGAAAGTTGAATTATTTCACCCCTATCGTGCCAGAACCTGAAAAAGGTAGCGCAATTCACCCTCCACCTCGTCGGCTCCCATCACCGTATCCGCCACCTCTTCACGCAATAACTCCCGATAACGCTGCCGCATACGATGCACCGCCACCTTCACGCTGCCTTCCGACATATTAAGCTGAGCAGCCAATTCAGAGTAAGGCAGGGCATTGCGTTCGCCTGTAAGGCAGAATTTTAAATCAGCAAACAACTTTTCTTTCCCCGCTTCCGTATACTCCGCCTGCAATTTCTGAAAAACCGTTTCGAGCAAAGTCAGCGCCCAGTTCAATTCATACATTTTCTCTGGAGTGCTCTCCTCATGCGGCTCCTGTGCGTAACGTGTCTCTGCAGAAATGCCGTCGAGCGAAAGAACCTGCGTCCCCCCGCGCTTCTGGGTTGAGGCACGCTTCCATTCGTCCGTGAGAAAATGATTCATTGCCGTCAGCAGAAATGAACGAAATTTTCCGCCCTCACGCGTAATCCCCGCCAGCTTATTTTTCTCAAACAGACGCGCAAAAAACTCCTGCGCGAGGTCTTGTGCATCATGTGGGGAATGTCCCCGCCGCCGCACATACGCATACAGCGGATACCAGTAAATCCGGCAAAGCTCCTCCAATGCAATCGTTGCCGATGCGGAAGCATCGCCCTGCGACGCTGTCAATATAAGCGTCCACCGCGTCGCATGAAAATTCGCGGCCCGAGAAGGGTTGGTGGTTTCAGCGGGCATGGTAAGCTAATGGATTACTCAGGATTGATACGCTCGAAGAGCATGAACTTATCATTATCAGGATCACCGATACCGATGAAAATGGAATATGGCGCTTTTTGATGAAGGATGTGCAGAGGTCTGTAAGACTTCCCAATTATCATATGAAGTCGCCAATCCGTCCAAAAATCCTTTCCTTTACTCAACTCCCTTACAAGTCAGGATTTCAAAGGATAAGGTCAACCGAGCGACTTCCTTTTCTGGATTTCTTCATACGC
>JBDSIH010000060.1:0-4804 GCA_039918055.1 Chthoniobacterales bacterium | reverse complement strand
CTGCATCGTGAGTGGCATCTGACACGCGAAGCATAAGGCGGCTCTTGTTTCGCTGAGGTTGGGATCGAGTCCCACGCGCTTGTCGAAAACAAAGCATTCGCCTTCATAATGAGCCCCTCCGCATTCTTCGAAATACTTCAGAATGCCGCCATCGAGCTGAAAGACCTGCTCAAAGCCTTCGCGTTGAAGAAATGGAGCAGCTTTTTCACAACGGATACCGCCAGTACAAAATGTCACAATGGGTTGTTTCTTCATTTCCGGAGGAAGTTTGCGTGCGGCTTCCGGGAAATCGCGGAAATTATCAATACCCAGAGGTAATGCGCCCTTGAATGTGCCCATCTTCACTTCATAGTCATTGCGCGTATCAAGCAGGGTAATGGGTCGCCCCTCATCCAGCCATTGTGCAAGCGTACGGGCTGTGAGTTTTGGGGCGGGGGAGTTTGCGGGATCGATGCCTTCCACTCCAAAGGTAATGATTTCCTTTTTGAGTTTTACCAGCATGCGTGTGAAAGGCTGATGATCGCTTTCGCTGTACTTCGGTGCCAGATCTTCAAGTCCGGGTATGCTTCTTAACTCAGTAAGGAGAAGGTCAATTTCTGCCTGTGGACCTGCGACAAATAAATTAATACCTTCCGGACTAAGCAGGATGGTGCCTTTTAATCCCCATGTCCGACATTGCTCCGTCAGTTTTTCCCGCAACGGCGTCAGATCCGGCATGGGGGTAAACTTATAAGAGGCTATATTGATAAATAGAGACATGGATGCGAATTCATCGGAGCCGGAAATATAGCAGGATCAGAGAATTTGTGCAAAAGAACAGATAAACCCCGCAAAAGCAAAACGCCCCGACAATAATGCCGGGGCGTTCTGGTTTAAATTAATTGGAAAGCTGATTAGTAACGACGTGTGCCGCCGCGACCACCGCCGCCTCCGCCACCACCACCGCCGCCAAAGTTTTTCTTATAGCCACCACCACCACCGCCGCCTCCGCCACCACCGCTACGGGGGCGATCTTCGCGCTGACGAGCTTCATTGACAACAAGAGCACGACCCTGGAAGTCTTTGCCGTTGAATTGTTCTTCCGCATTCTTTGCTTCTTCGTCCGTGGACATAGTTACGAAGCCGAATCCGCGGGAGCGTCCGGTCATTTTGTCTTGAATGAGAACGGCTTCATTAACTGTCCCCGCGCCGGCGAAGAGGTCCTGAAGGTCGTTTTCGGTGATATCGAAGGGAAGATTCCCAACGTAGAGTTTGGTAGCCATAGTATATAAGTGCTCGTAAGGAGAACCTCTGTCGCGGTATCCGGTCATCGGATTTCAATCGCCAAAGGAGGGCACGGATAACCGCGCATCTAACACTAATAGCAATCTACCAACGCCCAAAGGGGCTCTTAACTTGCGGAGGTATTATCGCACCAACCTTCAGGAAGGCAAGTCCATATCTTGGAAGCAATTTCCGGGATCGAATAATATTGTGACATACAAACGGTATGCTCTTATTGCGGATTCCACTCTTATAGGCTCAATCCTCACTCTTATGACTGCGAAGAAAAAAAAGACGCAAAGCGCCATTGAAAAACTGGACAAGAACTTCAAAACGGCGGCAGTAAAACAAACGCTGAGGTGGTATGATGCTTTTGACTCACACCTTGCTCTGCGGGGCTTGGCCTGGCTGAAGGAAAATAAGAAGGCGAAAAATTTTCACCGTCTTCCAAAGCGCGCTGCGGGTCGCCTGAGTGTCGCCGTCCAGGGATTAGCTCTTTGCCCTTCCAGCGTCTTTGTTTCCTTTTTTACCGACTCTCCTGAAATTGCGGTGCGGATCGTGAACGAAGATGTCGAGATGATGCGCAATATGCCGATGACGGGAATGTCCGGAGCCGAGCTCTTTGTGCGTGAAGGGACGGACTGGCTTTCGGTGGCCACTGCTGTTCCTCTGCTTGATGACCCTGCCTATGAGCTTCCCCTGATAACGGGAAACGCGAAGGAAATGCGGGAGTATCGCCTTTATCTTCCCCTCTATAAGCCGGTGAATAAAGTAGCGCTTGGATTTGCGCCGAAAGCAAAAGTGAAACCCTCGCCGACCCCGGCAGGAGTGAAGCCGGTCTTTTTTTACGGCACTTCCATCACCCAGGGCGGTTGCGCTAATACAACAGGAAGTGATTTCGTTTCTATCCTCGGCCGGAAGCTGGATACCGAAATCATTAACTTCGGATTTTCCGGAAGCGGAAAAGGCGAGCCTGAAGTCGCGGAGCTAATGCGGGAGATTGATGCGGAAATATTCGTGCTGGATTATGCGGAGAATTGCGACACTGAGGGGATGAGGCGTACGTTGCCGGAGTTTGTTCGTATTCTGCGCGAGAGACATCCTGAGACGCCGATCCTTATTATCAGTCCGATTTGCTACAGCGCTTATTTCTGGAAAAAAGATTACCGCAGGACCACTGAAGAAATGCGGAATTTAATAATGGAGCGCTATCTCCAACTCCGAAATGACGGGGACGAGAATATTCATTTCCTGGATGGTTTTGGTCTCATCCCTCCCGGTGGTAGCGGGATTTTTAGTGACGGCGTCCATCCCTCGAGCGGAGGATTCTCCATAATGGCCGAGCGTCTGCTCCCTTATTTGCATGCAATTCGCATTTGGAAGCGAAATGAGAGTAAATAAGTATTTGGTTATTATATATTTATAGAAAAATAGTAAATTATATTAACAATATACCCCCTTAAATATATAGTAGGCAGCGATAGAGATGGTGGGGTTATATTTGTTCGAGGATTATAGTAAGCGGTTATGTGGATAGTCAGACTTGCGTTACAGCGGCCTTACACGTTCATCGTGGTGGCTTTGCTGATTGTGCTTATCAGTCCGCTGGTCATCCTGCGCACTCCCACGGATATTTTTCCTAACATCAACATCCCTGTCATCAGCGTGGTGTGGGATTATGAAGGGCTCTCGCCGGATGACATGGCGAACCGTATCACGGCGAATTTTGAGCGTTCGTTAACGACGACGGTTAATGATATTGCGCACATTGAATCCCAATCGATGCACGGCCGCTCGGTCGTGAAGGTTTTCTTCCATCAATCCGCGCACGTAGACGTGGCGCTTTCGCAGGTGACCGCCATTGCTCAGACGTTGTTGCGCAATTTGCCACAGGGAAGTCAACCGCCCCTTATTATTACTTATAACGCCTCCAGCGTTCCTGTCATCCAGCTCGGAATGAGCAGTGACAAACTCGGGGAGCAGGAAATTAACGATATAAGCATGAACTTCATCCGCACGCAGCTTATCACGGTGCAGGGAGCGGGTGTGCCTTACCCTTACGGCGGAAAAATGCGCCAGGTCATGGTAGACCTTGATCTTTATAAATTGCGCAGCAAAGGACTCACCCCAGCCGATGTGGTGAATGCGATCAGTGCGGAAAATCTTATTCTTCCGGGCGGAACCGTCAAAATCGGAGCGGCTGAATATGATGTGAACCTGAATGGCAGTACGCAAACCACGCAGGAATTAAACAAACTGCCCATCAAGACCGTAAATGGCACGGTGATTTATATCGGAGATGTGGCGCATGTGCGGGACGGCTTCAAGGACCAGACAAATATTGTGCGGCAGGATGGAAAGCGTGCGGTGTTGCTCTCGGTAGTCAAGACGGGCTCAACCTCCACGCTGCAAATCGTGGATGGCATTCTCGGCATGCTGCCTAAATTACGGGCACAGGTGCCGCAGGAACTCAAAATCATGCCGCTGTTTGATCAATCCATCTTTGTCCGCGCGGCAATTCATGGAGTGGTGGTGGAGGCGCTGATCGCCGCGTGCCTTACGGCCATTATGATTCTTCTTTTTCTCGCAGACTGGCGTGCCACGCTGATTATTTCGGTTTCGATCCCTCTTTCCATTCTTTGCTCCATCTGCGCATTGAGTGCCCTGGGCGAGACCATCAATCTGATGACCCTTGGGGGATTGGCGCTTGCCGTGGGTATTCTGGTTGATGACGCAACTGTTGAAATTGAAAATATTGAGCGGCAGCTCCGCACGGGTAAGGAAAAGCGCGAAGCAATTCTTGCCGGGGCGAAGCAGATTGCAGTGCCCGCTTTTGTCGCCACCATCTGTATCTGTATCGTTTTCATTCCGATGTTTCTGCTTTCGGGTGTCGCGCGTTATCTGTTCGTTCCTTTGGCTGAGGCGGTGATTTTCGCGATGCTTGCATCTTATTTCTGGTCCCGTACGCTTGTGCCTACACTTGCGATGTATCTGCTGCGCAATCACGAGCATGCGGAAAAGCAGCGTAAAGCAGCGACGGGTATTATCGGTTTTTTTGTACGTTTTCAGCAGGGATTTGAGCGCGGGTTCAAGGCATTCCGGCATTCTTATACACGCGGGCTGGATAACGTGCTGCATCATCGAAAGTTATTTGTGACGGCATTTCTTGCGGCCTGCCTGGGCAGCATGTTGATGCTTCCATTTCTTGGAGAGGATTTTTTTCCGGCAGTGGATGCGGGTCAGATACGCCTTCACATACGTGCAAAAACGGGAACGCGTATCGAGGAGACGGCGCGAATCTGCAATGATGTGGAAAAGAAGATCCGTGAGATCATTCCCGCCGCTGAGCTTGGCAGTATATTGGACAATATCGGGGTTCCTTACAGCGGCATCAACACGTCCTACAGCAATAATGGAACATATGGCTCAGCGGATGCGGAAATTCTCATTTCACTGAACAAGGGGCATTCCCCTACTATTGATTATGTAAAAGAGTTGCGATCGGTGCTGCCTGGGCATTTTCCCGGAATAGCCTTCTTTT
>JBDSIH010000059.1:0-9852 GCA_039918055.1 Chthoniobacterales bacterium | reverse complement strand
ACCGGATAAACAATTCCGCAATCAACAATTGCTCATAAATCCTTCGGGACAGTGTGTTGCGCGCTATTCAAAGATGCGTTTGTTTCATCCCGGAGGAGAAGAGAGGTTATGCGTGGCGGGTTCGGAGGTTGTCGTGGCTTCCATAGAGAAATGGATAGTCGCGCCCTTGGTGTGTTACGATCTTCGCTTTCCGGAGTTATTCCGTGAAGGCACACGACGCGGTGCGGAACTGTTTATCGTTATTGCAAACTGGCCTGACGTAAGAATTGAGCATTGGATAACGTTGTTGCGGGCGCGCGCGATTGAAAATCAGGCGTACGTCATTGGAGTAAACCGCAGTGGCAGGGATCCCGAGAGGGCGTATTCCGGGCATAGCATGGTCGTTGATCCAAAGGGAAATGCAATTCTCGACGCGGGGGAGTCTGAAGTTGTTGCACAGACAAAACTGGATAGAGAAGCGCTTCTTTCCTGGCGCGCAGAGTTTCCCGTATTGCGCGATTTGTAGTTTGGAAAAGCCTCAGACCTAAACGGATGCTTTTTGTCTTTCAGATTGCGGAGATTGTCGGGCCATGCGTGATCCCGTTTTCGTCATGCCAAGCACCTATGGTGCGGGTGCATTTTTATATCAATAATCCCGTATCTGGATAATGCGCGACCGCATTAGACTGAAGTGATTTCGGCTATATCCCCAGCACTGAGCTTTATGTTTGCGCCCTTGCAGATGCCGTCGACCTGTTGCGCCGACCGTGCTCCTACAATGGCGGCGGTGACGGCGGGGTTAAGTAATGTCCATGCAATGGCGACTTCGCCGGGTGAGCAATTGTGACGCGCGGCAACCTTGCGCAGGCGTTCAACAATGGCGAGATTCTTTGTGAGCTTAGGCTCCTGAAACTCGGGATTTCTGCTGCGCCAGTCGCCTTCAGGTAATTGTGTTGCGCGTTCCTTTGTCATCGCTCCGGTAAGTAGGCCGGATGCCATTGGAGCATAAACGATCACGCCGATTCCGTTTTTCAGGCAGAACGGTAGTTCGGATTTTTCTACATCGGGTTTGACGAGCGAATAAGGTGGCTGAAGAGAAGTGACGGGAGCAATTTTCTGACAACACTCCATTTCTTCCGCGCTGAAGTTGGAAACGCCGCCCCAGCGGATTTTTCCCTCCTCTTTTAATTTTACGACAGTGCTCCACGCATCTTCAGCCTCCTTCAGTTCATCCTTGGGCCAGTGGATTTGATAAAGATCAATGCAGTCAACCTGAAGACGATTCAGGCTATCTTCGCATTCTTTGCGGATGGATGCAGGCGTGATATTCGGAACAATATTTCTTTTTTCATCCCATGTTAAACCGCACTTGGTGAAAACATAGGGACGCGATCCCTTCCAGTCCTTCAATGCCTGGGCGACGATTTCTTCCGAATGTCCCGTGCCATAAGCCGGCGCGGTATCGATCCAGTTCATGCCGCACTCAAGTGCGCGATGAATGGCTTCGATCGATTCCCTGTCATCCTGCACACCCCATGCGAACTGCCAGCCGCCACCACCGATGGCCCACGCCCCAAAGCCAATGCGCGTGATTTCCAGATCCGAATTTCCGAGTCGTCGTGTTTCCATACGTATCGTTATAACTGAAATCTTCGCAGACACAATGTTGCCGCATGCCATTGTCCCGGTATATTTAAGTGGTGAGAGTATTGATACTCAGCTTGTATTTATTTTTAATCGTTTCTGTCTATGGACACGGAGGCGGACACTGCGGGGGCGTATTCAGTCCCATAGGAGGATTCAGCGGCAGGCCATACGAAGCGCCGAGGATGGATCGAGATTATAGGTTTGGAGGATTTATTCTCAAAGTTCCACGGCGGGATTGGAATGTCTTTATTTTTAAAGGGAACAATGAGCTTGCGGAATTCCGCAGTGAAACGGCTTCAATCGTAGTGACTCGTCTGATCGGAAATTATAACTCTCTGGATGCTGCAGCCCTTGCATCTGCGCCGAAGAGGCTTTCAATTCTCCAGTCTCATCGGCTCCGCACAAGCGGAGCTATCACGGGATTAAAAACCGTCTACGGAGATACCGCACCATACCGCGCTATCCGGGAAATCTGTTATATTTATCCGGCCAGAGATGGAGGATTTGTTTGCTTCCACGCCAAAGCGATTGCGCGTTATCCGGATTGGCAGCAGGCGAACAAATTTGCGACCGGCTATCTGCGCTACGAAAAAGTAAAATATAAATCACCCTAAGTCTTCCAGCTCATCGGCGATCGCTCCCGCCAGCAGTCTTGGACCTCGGCCATTTAAGTCGGCATCCACTTTTTCCAGTCTGCGTATCAAATCCAGAACTTCGCGGCGTGCATAAGGTCCTCCCGCCGCTTCACAAAAATGCGTGCGGCAGCCGAAAGGGCGATCGGCATAGATCATGCATCGCGATGTCTCGGGGTGCAGGAGCGGACAGGCACCATCCTTGCGTTGCGGTAATTCCCGTCGTCCCGATGCACGAAGCGCCTTGGCTGCGAGCAATGCTTCTCCTCTGGTGAGGTGGGGCATTAATCCAGTCAGTTTAAAGTGACAGCATTCCGTTTTCAGAGTGCAGTTTCTATCAGCTGGACGGTTTGCCAGGTCGGTATAAATGGCGCGAATTTCAGCGAGCGCAGCTTTCTGTTCTGGATGTTGATTGAGTCGCACGAATTTTAGAGGGGGTTGGACGAATTCTTTTTCAGGAAATAGCGTAACGGTAAATAGACTGCCAGACCGGCAAGAGTTGCGGGAACCATTAAGTAATTTGCGATTCGGATAATCACAAAAGCCATAATCAGCAGAAGCTCCCACCATGAAAAATTCAGCGACATCAGTTTTTCAATTATACGCGAATGCACCATGATTTGCAAAAGGATACCATGCATCAATATCACCAGAATGCATTGAGCGAAAAGATGAAGGGGTGTGAATTTGAATGCCTTCATGGTTTTTCCTCTTTTGGGGCAGTCAGCATGGCGAACAAAATTGCATTTCCCAAAGGACCAGCTGTTACAAACTCGATTCCTTTTTGGGTGTTGATCGGAGCGCCAGACAGATAAGCGCAGGCATATAGACGTGAAAAGAGCGTATAATCCCCATAGATGCGTGCCCCGGAGATAGAGAATCCAGTCGCGCTGAATCCGAAACCGAATAGAATGGGGCCGGAATCAATATCTCCCCGTATCTTACTGCCGCGTGGGTATTCCCGGATCAATCCAAAGCCAATGACATTTGTGGCCAGTTCCTTTTTTATGGCGGAGTAGATATTCCGTCCCAATTCCGGATAAGCGTAGTGAAGAAAGAAAATTCCCAGTGAGCTTCCGGAGCCACGTGCACAAACTCGCTCTGTTCCGTCGGCGTTGATGGATTGAATGAGGAGTCCGGTCTTTGGATCCACACAGGTCTTTGTGAAGTTGTCTTCAATTTTTTGAAGGAGTGCGGAGTAGTCCTTGTTTGTAACACGGCCATGAATGGCGATTGATGCTATGACGGGACAGTTATCCACCGCATACCATTCGTTGGGATACGTTTCTATGAGGGAATTGGGAGAGTGGGTGGTGCGCTCAATGAGTGCGGCGGTAATTTGATCGTTAAGCAATGAGAATTCATTGGCGGGCTTGATCTGCCGGTATAGGCCAAGAAGTACATTGAAATAGCCAAGATAGGCTGCATGTCCGCGTCCATTTTCCAGCGAAGTGAGCGCGTTATTGTGCCATGAACGTGTATCAAATTCACGAACACGATCGGATAGAAGCTGGCGAATGCATTGCTCGATAACGGGTGAGTAGGTCGATATCTCTTCCGGATGCTGAATACACATCTGGCATAATCCGATGCCATTCATCATGTAAGTTCCAAACATCCATTCTCCGGCAAATAGTTTTTCACCAGTTGGAAAATCGCTCAGCGCAAGCTCTCTGTTCGTCTGTTGGACAATTGCATCCGCGAGTTGTTTTTGAATCATCTGGTCTCCCTGAAACCATGGCTGTGCGTGGCGTCCGCACCACCAGGCAGGAATCGTGCAAAGACATAGAAGAAAAACGACCCCTGCCAACAGGATGGGAAAATATTTCATTCTACTGGTTCTGCTCTGTTTGCCATGGCATGACCCGCTATCCAGCCCGTCGTCCATGCCGCCTGAAAATTGAAGCCGCCGGTAATACCATCGATATCCAATAATTCTCCCGCGAAATAAAGACCGGGGCAAACGCGACTTTCCATTGTCTTGAAATCCACTTCGCGTAGAGACACGCCGCCGCAGGTGACGAACTCATCCTTGTTCAGGCTTTTTCCGCTTACTGCAAATTCCGTGCGTGTGAGGAGTTCCGTCAGTTTGCGTTCCTGGGGACGTGGAAGAATCGCCCAGCGTGTTTCCGGGGTGATACCCGCATTTAGAACAAGTTGTTCCCACAGACGCGAGGGCAGGGGACTGATTGGGGCATTAAGGACAAGTTTTCCGGGCTGCGATTTTCTGCGCGATTGAAGTTCCTCTGCCACTTTCTGGATATTTTTTTCCGGCAGCCAGTTTATCTGAATGGGAAAGCGGTAATCTTTTTCATGAAGTTCGCGGGCACCCCATGCCGAGAGACGCAGAATTGCGGGACCGCTTAATCCCCAATGGGTCATCAATACAGGGCCACGCTGTCGCAGTCCGGTGCCGGGAATATTGACTTCCGCATCTTCCACGGCAAGGCCGGACAATTTGTGAACCCACGGAATTTCGAGATGAAAGGTGAAAAGCGAAGACACGGGCTCTTCAAGTTTATGGCCCAGGGAAACGGGAATTGCACCGCCTTCGGAAGTGCGGCAGCCACCCGTGGCCAGGCAGACGCTGTCGCAATGCAGTGTTTCCCCATCGCTTAATAGAACGTCGAATCCACCAGCGCTTTTTTGCGTTACGCTTTCAGCCCCGCGCCGGGTGAATGTCTGAACACCCACAATCTGTGCCTCGCGTTGCAGGCAGTCGATAATCGTTTCCGAAGAATCCGTCGTCGGAAACATGCGCCCGTCGGATTCCGTCTTGAGTTCCACGCCACGGGACTCAAACCACTCGACGGTGTCCTGAGACTGAAAGCGATGAAATGGGGAGATGAGCGCCCTTTCGCCGCGAGGATAGCGGGTGCTGAGTGCGCGTGGTTCGAAGCAGGCGTGGGTCACATTGCAGCGTCCGCCGCCGGAAATGCGCACTTTTGTCAGAAATTGGGAGGTCTTTTCGAGCAGGATGACCTTTCTGCCCCGATCCGCTGTAGCACAGGCAATTGCGGCGAAAAAGCCCGCAGCACCACCGCCAATGACGATGCTGCATGGTGCGGCGGATGTGGATTCGGGCATGGATTGGAGTATCGCGGAACCTTTGAAGTTCGCCAAGCCTGCGCAAATTCTTTTTAAGAAACCGTGACGGCTGCTCTGATTAAGGGTAGGAATGTCCCCTGCATGGAAAAACCTACTTTTACAGGGCTTGGCCTTTCACCCGAAATTATACGCGCTGTGGAGGTATTGGGTTTTGAGCAACCTTCGCCAATTCAGGCCGCCGCTATCCCTATTTTGCTTGCCGGTAAGGACGCCGTAGGCCAATCCCAGACCGGATCCGGTAAGACGGCAGCTTTCTCGATTCCTGCCATTGAGAAAATCGACGAAAACAGCAAAACCGTTCAGGCTTTGATTTTATGTCCGACGCGCGAGCTCGCTACTCAGGTCGCCGAGGAAGTGCACAAACTTTGCGCGTTCAAGCGTGGAATCCATTCTGTTCCTATTTACGGCGGAGCTTCTTATGAGCGTCAGTTTTACGAATTGAAGAAAGGCGTACAGATCGTCATCGGAACGCCAGGGCGCGTGATTGATCACCTCGAACGTGGAACGCTAAAGGTCGATAACCTCAAGGTCGCCATTCTTGATGAAGCGGATCGGATGCTCGACATGGGTTTCCGTGACGATATCCAACGCATTCTCGATATGACGCCCGCTACGCGTCAGACGGTATTTTTCTCGGCTACGATGTCGAAGCCGATCCGTGAACTGATTAATCGCTACGCGAAAAATCCAGAAACCGTAAAGATCGAGCAAAAGGAAATTACTGTTCCCACTGTCGAACAATGGTTTTACGAAGTGAACTTCCGCCAGAAGACCGATGCGCTTATCCGGCTGATTGATTTTCACAATTACAAGCTCGGCATTGTTTTCTGTAACACGCAGAGAATGGTCGATGAACTTGCCGATACACTGACAGCGCAGGGTATTTCTGCGGATCGTCTGCACGGTGGCATTGCCCAGGCGCAACGCACACGCGTGATGAACAAATTCAAGAAATCAGAATTTGAAATTCTTGTGGCTACCGACGTCGCGGGTCGCGGTATCGATGTCGATGATCTCGAAGTCGTCTTTAATTACGACCTTCCCTATGATGCGGAAGATTACGTTCACCGTATCGGTCGCACCGGACGTGCGGGCAAAAAAGGAATGGCCGTCACATTTGTTTCGGGACGCGAGATTCACAAGCTGCAGTTCATTGAGCGCTATACGAAGACAAAGATCCATCGCGGCAAGCTTCCGACTGCCGATGAAATTGATGCAAGACGCGCCGATGCGCTTATTAATTCCGTGCGCACTACGCTGGAAGGTGAAGCTTACAAGTCGCAGGAAAGTTTTGTGGAGCGTCTGCTCGAAGAGGGATTCAATTCCACAGATATCGCCGCCGCTGTGCTGCATCTTCTGACTTCCGGGGATGCCCCGCGCGATACCGGAGACCGGCCGGCACCATCTCCTGAAGAGCAACCACAAAGATTCCAAAGAGAACGTAGCGAGCCTTCACGGGACCGTCGCGACCGGCCCGAACGTCGTGACGATCGCCGCGAGCAACCTTCACAGGATCGTCGTCCGGAAGCGCCACGTTTCGATAGAGCAGAACGCCCTGAGCGCCCTCTTCCGCCACGTCGCGAAGATCGGGAAATACGTGATCGTAAAGTCGAAACCCGCAAATCCGATCGCGGTATGCAGTGGATTTCTCTCAGCCTCGGCAGGAATGACAGAATCAACCCACGTGAAATTGTAACGCTGATTGAAGACTTTTCAGGGCAGCCAGGAGCAGCAGTTGGCGCTATTGATATTACTGATCATGAGACACTTGCGCAGGTTCCTCCGCATTATGTGGAATTACTTTCCCGTGCAGCCTCAAAGCTTTCGTGGAGAGGACATCAGATCTTTATGAAGCCTGCGGAAGCACGCAGTGGGTTCACTTCACGTGATACTTCTTTCAAGCCGAAGAATAAGAAGTGGTAGTCCTTCTTATTCTTTCAAAGGGCCCGGCGTTAGATTCGTCCCATTAATAACAGGACAATCAGAATCACCACGATAAGGCTGAGCCCGCCGCTTGGATAATATCCCCAGCTTCTGCTATGAGGCCATGTAGGCAGGGCACCAAGCAGGAGAAGAATCAGGACTATGAGTAGTATGGTTGACATAATTACTCAAAGATCGCACGGCACCTGCCTGCTGGTTGTATTTATGCCTTAGTATAAACTTCTGCGCCTTTTTCCACGAATTCACGGGACTTCTCGTCCATGCCCTTCTGCAAAGCTTCCTGTTCGGCAAGGCCCTGCTCAGCGGCATATTTGCGGACATCTTCCGTGATTTTCATGCTGCAGAAATGAGGTCCGCACATGGAGCAGAAGTGGGCGGTTTTCGCACCTTCCTGAGGAAGTGTTTCATCATGGAATTCGCGGGCGGTCTCTGGATCGAGGCCGAGATTGAACTGATCTTCCCAGCGGAACTCGAAGCGGGCTTTACTGAGGGCGTTATCACGGTATTGCGCGCCGGGATGGCCTTTTGCCAGATCTGCGGCATGGGCGGCAATTTTATAGGCAATGACACCGTCTTTCACGTCTTTGCGGTTTGGAAGCCCAAGGTGTTCCTTTGGTGTTACGTAGCAGAGCATCGCGCAGCCATACCAGCCGATCATGGCGGCACCGATGCCGCTGGTGATGTGGTCGTAGCCGGGAGCAATGTCGGTCGTAAGTGGTCCGAGCGTGTAAAACGGTGCTTCGTGGCACCATTCGAGCTGCTTGGCCATATTTTCCTCGATGAGATGCATTGGCACGTGGCCGGGGCCTTCGTTCATGACCTGAACGTCGTATTTCCATGCGCGCTGGGTAAGTTCACCCTGTGTTTTCAATTCTCCAAATTGCGCTTCATCGTTTGCATCTGCAATGGAACCGGGACGCAGTCCGTCGCCAATGCTGAAGCTGACATCGTAAGCAGCCATGATTTCGCAAATCTCATCCCAATGCGTGTAGAGGAAGTTTTCCTTATGATGCGCGAGACACCACTTGGCGAGAATGCTTCCGCCGCGGCTGACAATACCCGTCATGCGTTTCGCGGTGAGGGGAATATAACGGAGAAGCACCCCTGCGTGGATGGTAAAATAATCAACGCCCTGTTCGGCCTGTTCGATAAGTGTATCGCGATAGACTTCCCAGGTAAGCTCCTCGGCTTTGCCACCGACTTTTTCAAGTGCCTGATAGATTGGCACCGTACCGATTGGGACGGGAGAGTTGCGCAGAATCCACTCGCGCGTGGCGTGGATATTTTTTCCAGTGGAAAGATCCATCACATTGTCCGCGCCCCACTTGGTGGCCCAGCGCATCTTTTCAACTTCCTCTTCGATGCTCGATGCAACGGCGCTGTTACCAATATTCGCATTAATCTTCACGAGGAAGTTGCGTCCGATAATCATTGGCTCGATTTCGGGATGGTTGATATTCGAGGGAATGATCGCGCGGCCTGCGGCAACTTCAGCGCGGACAAATTCCGGCGTGATTACTTTGGGAATGCGCTGCGGGAAGCGGGAGAAAATCGAAGGCTGAAATTCGCGATTTTCGGATTTCGTGTCCTGAATCAATTCCGCGGATCCGGCATGCCGATGTTCCAAAGAATCCCGTGATCCGCATTTTGAAGCCTGTAGTTTTTCAAGTCCCTGATTTTCACGGATGGCGATGAATTCCATCTCAGGTGTGATAATTCCCTGACGCGCATACCAGAGCTGCGTGACGGCGTGTCCCTTGCTTGCGCGGAGAGGACGGCGACGCTGACCTGTGAGGCCGGGAAATTCCACAAGGCGGTTACGCTCCGCATTGCTGGCGTATTCCGCGTGTTGGCGGGAGAGATAGCCGTTATCCTGCGGCTTTACTTCGCGTCCATCGTATTCCTCGACATCTCCACGTGCGCGAATCCATTCTGCGCGCATAGCGGGAAGACCTTCCTCCACGGTGCCGGTAAAGGCAGGGTCACCCCAAGGGCCGGAACAATCATAAACACGAACCGGTTCATTGACTTCGATTTTTCCATCGAACGACTTCGTCGGCGAAATGGAAACCTCCCGCATCGGCACACGAATGTTTTTATGAATGGTGCCTGGAATGTAAACGCGTTTGGAATTCGGCAATGGTTCGCTGCTGGGGATGGGATTTTCTTTGGGTGCGATCATAGGATTAGGCGTTTGAGGTTAATCGAAAAAAGGTTCCTGCACGGAAGCGTCAGTAAAGCAATCGCACCGGACGGAGGGGCCGGTTGCTCGAAACAGTAAATTGAAGGTCTGGTTTCTCATTTCTCCCTGCGTCGGCATTACCCGTCCAGGTTCAAAGGGTCACTCCGGAATCCCGGAAAATCTCAGCCTTATGGCTCCCCCGTGCTAAGCCTCTAATAAACCCCCGCACACACGTTCCGTCAACGGCCAAAACGCGGATAATTACAGCAATCCGACTGAAATGCGGCAGCCGGAATCCATGGCTTCATTGACTGCCTGAACGACTGTCATGTAAGCCACCCCGTCATCAAAAGTCGGATA
>JBDSIH010000058.1:0-6081 GCA_039918055.1 Chthoniobacterales bacterium | reverse complement strand
GCGCGCCTACGAAGAGACGCTTTCACCCCCCACACGCACGCGTATCGTCGCCCTTACGGCGCATGCCATGCCGGAATATAAACAACGTTGCTTAAATGCCGGAATGGATAGCTACTTGACCAAACCTATTCATCTGGAAGAACTCAAAGCAACCTTGGAAAACAAGGAAAGTTAGCACACCTTACGGATGTGTCGCATCCGCATAGCAAATGACGCATCTGGGTGAAATATTCAGGGCATTTCTTAAACTTGGACTCACATCTTTCGGTGGTCCCATTGCCCACATCGGCTATTTCCGGAAGGAATTTGTAGAAACCCGAAAATGGATAGACGATGCCGCATATGCGGATTTAGTAGCCCTATGCCAGTTTTTGCCGGGCCCCGCAAGCAGCCAGGTAGTCTTTGGTCTGGGGATGCGCAGGGGTGGCTTGGCCGGAGCCTTGACGGCTTCGCTGTGTTTTACCATGCCTTCGGCGATTTTAATGATCCTCTTCGGATATGGCATCCTCTGGATGGGAGATTTCCATCAGGCCGGATGGCTCCAAGGCTTAAAAGTCGCTGCCGTTGCCGTAGTTGCCCAGGCGTTGATCGGCATGACAAAAGCCCTCACTCCCGATAAAATACGGGTAGTCATCGCTTTCGTCGTTGCACTGATCAGTTTGCTCTATCCGGGACCTGCCGGACAATTAGGCTCCATTCTGGGAGGGAGCCTTCTCGGCTATCTGCTCTTCCGCTCCGATACTCAAAAACCTGAAAAAGCCGTGCCTCACATACTAGGACATCGCTGGGCAATAGGCGCAATAAGCCTGTTTTTTATACTTTTTATTTTATTCTTTATTTTAGTAAAAACAAATGGAAATTCTTTTGCTAAAGAGTTTTATGCATTTTATAGAACTGGATCATTAGTCTTTGGAGGCGGACATGTCGTTCTCCCACTGTTGCGTGCAGAAGTGGTTGCTCCCGGTTGGGTAAGCGATAGTGCATTCCTTGCCGGGTATGGAATTGCACAGGCGCTTCCGGGCCCTCTTTTCACATTCGCCGCCTATCTTGGAACACTCTCCTCCATTCGACCTAATGGCTGGTCGGGCGGGCTTTGGTGTTTGTTCGCCATCTACCTCCCGACCTGGTTAATGGTAGGAGGATTCCTTCCTTTCTGGGAAAGACTACGATCTTTGAACTGGATGAAGGCCGCTCTGAAAGGAAGCAATGCAGCCGTGGTCGGCATCCTGTTTGCGGCGTTTTATAATCCTCTATGGGTTGAAGGAATCAGGGGAATTTCAGATTTCCTTGTCGGCTTGGCCGCATTTAGTCTCTTGCAGTATGTGAAGCTTCCCGCCTGGCTCGTCGTAATTCTTTGCGCGGCGGCCGGACAAACTGTTTCTTTGCTCGGGAAATCAGTGCTTTAAAAACATGGCCTTAATGGGATGTTCATCCAGAAGATTCGGCTGAATGCCTCCAAGGCGATTACCATCGTAAAGCTGAATACCCACGAAATAGTAAAGCGGACAGATTGGTGCCTCGGTATCGACCAACATGATTTCCGCTTTTTTTAAGAGCTCCAGACGCTTCATGGGGTTTTCTTCGCGAGATGCCGTTGCGATCAATGCGTCATACAGCCTGCTGCTCCAGCCGGTGCGGTTATTTCCCCCATCGGTCAAAAACATATCCAGAAAGGTATTCGGATCCGGGTAATCCCCCACCCAACTTGAGCGGCAGATATCATAATCCAGCGAATTCATGGAATTCAGGTAAACCTTCCATTCCTGGCGTGAGAGACTGATTGCCACGCCAAGATTCTGCTTCCACATATCCTGAAGTTCCTCGGCGATTGCCTGATTGACTTCCCCTTCGCTGTAAAGATACCGCGTTAAAGGAAAGCCCTTACCTCCGGGATAACCCGCCTCGGCGAGAAGGCGTTTTGCTTCGTCGAGATTGTAAGGCAACCCATCCGGAGACGTATAATCCTTGATTCCGGGCGGAACAAATCCCTTGGCAGGTAGCTCACCAGCGCGGGTAATTTTTTCAGTGAGCCGCTTTTTATCGATAGCCATGGAAAATGCCCTTCGAACACGCACGTCGCGGAAGGGAGATTTTACGCAGTTAAAACGCAGAAAATAAGTAGCTAGGAAAGGTGCTGCATGAAAATCGGGACGATGCTTCAAATCATCCAACAACGCGGGAGGAATTAACCCTTTATCAAGCGTAAGATCCGCACTGCCACTAAAATAAAAATTGAACGCGGTATTTGCTTTGCTGATGGGAAGGATATCCACCGTCTCAATTGCCACGCTCTTCGCATTCCAATAGAGGGGATTTTTCTTTAGCCGGATTTTGTCGTTGATCCCCCAGGACTCGAGAGTATAAGCCCCGTTTCCGACAATCTTTCCGGGTTTGATCCAGGAGTCTCCTAACTCCGCAATCACATCTATGCGAACCGGCTCGTAGGTTACGAAAGCGCAAAGATCGAGGAAGTAAGGAATAGGACTTTCCAATTCCACACGCAACGTCCGGTTATCAAGCGCACGAATCCCAACCTGTGAAAAATCCGTAATCTTCCCCTCTCCGTACGGTGCCGCATTTTTAATGCCATAGAGAATGTAGGAATATCCCGCCGCCGTGGAAGGCGTCAGCGTACGCTTCCAGGAATCTGCAAAATCCTGAGCGGTGACAGGTTTTCCATCGCTCCATTTTGCATTATCACGCAGATGGAATGTATACGTTCTACCGTCAGGAGAGATTTCCCACGTTTCCGCCACGCCGGGAATTGGTCGGCCGTCCGGACCAAACGAAGTCAAACCTTCGAACAAGGCATTGGCAATCCGCCCCTCCGGCTGTCCTGTGATAACAGCAGGATCGAGCGATTCAGGCTCCGCTCCATTAATAAGAACAAAGTCCGCCTTTTTTTCGTTGCGATGGCATGCCGAAAAACCGGCAAGTATTACTCCCACGACCAAAAGCAGATAATAACGTCGAATCACCATAGCATTCAATACTGGCGAATGTGAGGAAAGGAGCGTAAACTTTTTATATCCAAATATTTCATCTTCTTATGAAAAAAACTCTTTTTGCAATGGCTCTTCTAGCCTGCATTTTTCTTTCCGGGTGCGCATCCCATACCGAATTAAAGACCGTACCCTCAGTCGATCTAAAACGTTACAGCGGGAAATGGTATGAAATTGCATCGTTGCCCGCATGGTTCCAAAAAGACTGCCATGGAGCAACCGCGGAATACACACCGCTGCCGGATGGACGCATTAAAGTGCTAAATCAATGCATTGGTAAAAATGGTAAAAATCGCGAGGTTACAGGCATTGCCCGTGTGGTTCCCAACTCGGGAAATTCACGCCTCAAGGTTCGCTTCGGTTTGATTACGGGTGATTACTATATCATCGGACTGGATAAGACGGATTATCAATGGGCTGTCGTCGGGCACCCTTCCCGTGACTATTTGTGGATTCTATCCCGTTCGCAAAAAATGGATAATAAAACGTACCAACAGCTTCTGAATATCGCCCGCCAATGCGGATATACCAATCTCGATCAACTTAAGAAAAGCGGAGCCCATTAAACACGCTTGCCTCTAATTCCCTGCTCGGATTGTATGGGCGGCATGAATACGGAAAACTCACCACGCCCTTCTTCCCTCGTCAGACAAAGCCGTGGTTGGATTATTGCTGAAGGCATACTTTTTATAATCGTCGGTTTTGTAGCCATTACTTTCCCTCAGCTTATGACACTTGTGCTGGAGCAGTTCCTTGGCGTTTTATGTGTCATTATCGGGGTGTTCACGCTGGGCGGATTAATTTTCAACCGAGGTGCCAATGATCACCGCTTATCCTCCCTGCTATCCGGCATTCTTGAAATCGCCGCGGGTGTAGTTCTTATTCGCTATGTGCCGTCCGGAGTTGTCGCCCTTACCGTCATTCTTGCCGCCCTGCTTACTGCGGAAGGCATCTTCAGCATTGCTGCCGCCTTCAAAGGAAAAGGAAAAGTCGGTGGATGGTTCTGGCTTTTGCTCAGCGGCGGCGCCGCTCTGGTTCTTGCGTTTATGATTTATCGCAATCTGCCAAATTCGGCAGCATGGATGATCGGCCTTCTTTACGGCATCAATCTTCTCTTCAGCGGTTTTTCATTCCTCTTCATCGGCCTGGGAATGAAGCCCTCCGCGGAAGCTTAATCTTACGCGTGCTTTTCCTTTTTCGGAAAGAGCAGCGAAGCCACAACCGAGACGACCAGCAGTCCACCCACGATGACAAGGGACTGTACGGTATCCAGTTTATACGCCGTATGGGAAAGCAGCATTTTCATACCGATGAAAATCAGGATGGCCGACAGACCATAATGCAAAAAGTGAAATAGCTGCAGGCTTCCGGCGAGCGCGAAATACAGGGCACGCAGTCCGAGAATCGCGAATATATTTGAAGTGAATACGAGAAAGGAATCGCGCGTGATGGCAATGACCGCCGGAATGGAATCGACTGCAAAAAGAAGATCCGATGTTTCTATTACGAGCAGGACAATGAAAAGCGGCGTGGCATAGAGGATCCCCTTTTCACGGACGAAAAAGTGATCACCGTGCGCCTTATCGGTGATAGGCAGCCAACGCCGTGCAAGCTTCAGAACAGGATTTGCCTCCGGATCCATTTCCTCCTGATCACTACGCATCATCTTGATACCTCCGTAGATGAGGATCATTGCGAAGATATAAATAACCCACGAGAAAGCTTCTATGAGCGCGATTCCCGCAAAGATGAGCACTGCACGCATGATCACCGCACCGATCACACCCCAGATCAGAACACGTTGTTGCTGTAGTGAGGATACGGAAAAGAACTTAAACATTAGAGCAAAGACAAAGACGTTATCCACACTCAATGCCATTTCGACGAGGTAGCCGGTAAGAAATTCGAGCCCCGCCTGATGCTGGTGCGCGACAGTAGGATAGGAGCCAATCCAGCCGAGGTAAATCCCCAGATTAAACAGAAGTGCCAAACCCACGCGCAGTGCCGTACCCCATAATGCCTGCTTAATGGTAACTTTTGTCGTCTTGCCGCGATTAAGCAATCCCAGATCCAAAGCCAGAAGAAAAAGCACAAAAACCGCGAAAATGATCCACCAATAAAAAGGCATATACGGCAATAAACTGTAACGAGCCACTCACGCAAGCTCTCAACCACGTTTTATCCTGCACAATTTCCGGAAATTCCGGTATTTTACCGACGTCGCATGAATCCCCCTTCAAAAAAGAAGATCACCTATCCGCTACAACCGGCGCTGCGCAGTTACCTCAAGGCGTTCGCCCGCGAACGCGTCCTGCCAGTGGATTACGATATGCTCCGCGCATTTTCAGATCGTTTTCCGCTCATTGACCGCCACGGCCGCGATACGCTTTGGCAGACGGTGCTGTATAGCCAGAACGCAATGAAAGAATTGCACCACGGGCTGAAACATATCTACGCGCTACTAAAGGCGAATGGTGATACATCCGTCATGGAACATCTGCGCGTCGATCGCGTGGATTTTTGTGAATTTGGAAACTCCCAGCCCTTCCGCATCCGTGTCGTGAATATGTATAACGACAATCAGGATTATTTTTATGTAAAGAAAGCAGACGCATCCCGTGTTTACGGAATCGAACTGGAGCATCTGCTTTCACCAAATCGCATGCTTTATTTCGTGGGAGGAAATACCATGATCGAAGAACACGTCGTCGGAATTCCCGGTGATCAATTTATGATCTACCACCTCAAGGACCCCGGCTTTAAGGAGGTGCGCATTGCCAAGGAATTTGTAAAATTCAATGAGCGGTGCTTCATCCGCCTGCTGGGCGATATGCGTTCTTATAACTTCGTCGTGGATGTAACTCCCGATTTTGAAGAAGTTCAGTATCGCATCCGGCCGATGGATTTTGATCAGCAGTGCTATGACGGCCGTAAATCTTTTTATCGGCCTCAATATTTTAAGGAAAACAACGCGCTGATCGAGTTTGGAATGCGTGCCATGGATATAAAATCCATGCGTCAATATCAGCTGGAGGAACGCGCCCTGATTGCCCTGCGCATGAAAGTGGAGCAGAGTCGT
>JBDSIH010000057.1:0-2160 GCA_039918055.1 Chthoniobacterales bacterium | reverse complement strand
CTTTTTTCGCATGAACTGTATCAGCCGCTGGTTAAACTCCCGCGCACTGTTATGCCCCATGCTTTTTAGTTTTTGGTCGAGGGCTGCGACTTCCACCAGACGCGCGATATCCCGGCCCGTTCGAACTGGCACAATGATATGAGGCACCTGAATCCCGAGTATCTCGTAGAAGTCGTTCTCTGTGCCTAATCTATCCACATCTTCTACTTCGTGCCAATCTTTTAGTGTGACAACCATATCCACGCGTTTGTCAGGGCGTACACTGCCGATTCCAAACACTGCGGCGACGTTAATAATGCCGATACCGCGTACTTCCATATGGTATCGTGAAATTTCCGCAGCCATTGCGACGAGTTCACGGCCTTCCACCTCGCGAATGCGGGTTATATCGTCGCTCACGAGGCTGTATCCGCGTTCGATAAGGCCGAGAACGCACTCGCTTTTTCCTACGCCGCTGGATCCCCGGATCAATACTCCGATACCGTGGATATCCACCATGCTGCCGTATTCGGAGGTAGTGGGAGAGAATTCAAATTCGAGAGAAATGGTCGCAGCATTGATGAACTTCATGGTGATCATCTGCGTGCGGAAAACAGGTGTTTCAAATTCAGCAGCCAGATCAAGGATGCTGGAAGGCAACTTTGCATTACGGGCGACAACGAGGCAGGGGATCTTATGGCTGAAAAGTGCGCGAACCCGCTCGAGCATCGTCTGTACGGGCAGATTTTTCAGGTAGCTCATTTCAGCGCTACCCATGACCTGCATGCGTTTGCCTGCAAAGTAAGAATAAAAGCCTGTGAGGGCCAACCCAGGGCGATTAATGGTCGGTTCCTTGATGATCCGATTCATCCCAACGGCTGCGCCCGCAAGCCGCATATCCAGATGCTCCGCATGGTTGGCGTAAAAGTTGCCAACCGTAATGGGAGGAATGCGGCGCTCAGGGAGAGACATTAGGCATCCTACATCGTGAAAGTTTCGCCGAGGTAAAGCTTACGGCTGATAGGATCGTTCAGAAGGAAGTCTTTATTACCCTGGCTTTCGACGCGGCCTTCAAAGATCAGATACGCGCGATCCACGATATTTAATGTTTCACGCACATTGTGGTCGGTAATGATAATCGCCAGACCTGATTCACGCAGGTCGGTAATGATCTGCTGCACGTCGTATACCGCAATCGGATCCACGCCGCTGAAGGGTTCATCCAGCATGAGCAGGGATGGATTGGTCACCAGGGAGCGGGCAATGGTCAGACGGCGTTTTTCTCCACCGCTGAGTGTTAGCGCATAGTTTTTGGCGAGATGTTCGATGCCGAAACGAGTGAGGAGCTCTTCGCACCGGCTTTTCTGTTCTTTGCGACTCGTATTCGTGGTTTCGATAATCGAGAGGATGTTTTCTTCCACAGTCAATTTGCGGAAAATGGATTCTTCCTGGGGAAGGTAACCCATGCCGAGGCGGGCCCGTCGATACATAGGCTGATTCGTCACATCCTTTTCGCGGAAGAAAACGCGCCCGCCATTCGGACGTACCAGCCCGACGATCATATAAAACGTGGTTGTCTTGCCTGCACCGTTGGGGCCGAGGAGGCCGACGATTTCGCCTTTACGGACATTTATGTCCACGCCGTTGACTACAGCGCGGCCGCCATAAACCTTGACGAGCTTATCGGTTTGAAGAAGGGGCTTTTCCGTGCTCGGGAAATTTCGGGGAGCGGATTGTTCTGTTTGGCTCATGATTATCGCAATAGTGGGATCGTTTGGGAAGGGGTCGACGTAGGCGCAGGCGTTGCCGCAGAGTTACCACCCTGAGTCTGATCCAGCTGGCTTGCATCGGTAATGATGGTTTTATTTCCGCCGATAGTACTGAGGCGACCATCACGGTTTAAAATCATGCGGGTTCCCGGTTCTGTAGAGATATGATTATTAACTCCCTGCTGAACCTGTGGTGAGCCCATAAGGATAAGATTTCCGCTGGCCGGCTCATAGATTGCCATTTGGGCGCGGCCAATGGACTTGACGGCTGCCTTGCCTTTTTCCTGGCTTTCATGAACGAGCACAACATTTCCCGAGCACTCCGCCTTATCCATTCCTTTGCGGTTTTTATTGAGCGTAATGACAAGCTTATCGCCGGTCATCGTCATCTGCGGATCGCGGACGACCACTT
>JBDSIH010000056.1:0-4206 GCA_039918055.1 Chthoniobacterales bacterium | reverse complement strand
TGCAACTCCTTAAGCGTGGATGATACATAGGAGGACTCTGCCGCTTTAGGGCCGGCAGCGCCGCTTACGCGTACGCCCGCATGGGTACGATAAAAAGATTTAGCTTCAGGAACAAAAACGACGCCCTTCGAACAAAGTACGACGCGGCAGAAATATTCGCCATCATCATCCAGTGAGAGGTTTTCATTCCACGGTCCAGCTGCTTCCGCGATATGGCGTGGAAGGAGCCATGCTGCGGGGTGCATCATTCCTCCGCCTTGCCAGGAGCAGACCAGCCATTCCACAGGCGGAAAACTGTTCCAGATGGGATTACGCGTAAAAATGGCATCCTGAATATTTTCGCGAAACTCTCCCCAGCTTCCGCTGGCGATGCTATCGGGATTATTCAGCAGAGACTTGATCTGAAGTTCGATTTTATCAGGTGACAAAATATCATCCGCATCCAGAAACTGAATGAAGTCTCCTTTAGCAGCCTGCAAACCCGCATTACGCGCAGCGGCGGCGCCGCGATTTGATTGAGACAATACCCGGACTTCGCATGATTCATAGGATCTCGCAATCGAAAGACTTTCGTCCGTGGAGCCATCATCGACAACGACGATTTCTTTCTGTATCCACGTCTGCGCGAGAGCAGACTCAATGGCTTCCGCCAGCCAACGTGCGGTATTGTAGCAGGGGATGATAATACTGACTGACGGGATCATTAAAACGGTGGTGAGTCTACATGCCGGGCGAGCCAATGATCCTCATGATCGCTGGAAAGAATATCCCATTCGTAACCCAGATCATGCAGGAAGGAGCCGATGTCTTCATGTTTGGTATTATATTTGGAAAGCCAGGACGAAGGATGCACGCTGATCAGTAGGGCGGGACGCACTCGTTGAATAAGCGCGGTTGCTCCACGCAGTACATGAAGCTCAGCGCCCTCGACATCGCACTTCAACAGCACGGCGCGATGATCGAACATCTCCCCATTTTTAGTGAGCGCATCGAGCGTGTAAACAGGTGTGGAATGATCTTTCTCCGCAAGATCACTTAGATTGAGATAAGCAATGTGCTCAAGAGTCGCAGAGGTGGTTTTCTTTCTTTGAGTTTCTGTCAAAGCCTCTGCATTGGCCATAGATGACGACATGGAATTCCGACTGCCCAGAAACCCCCAGATGGAGTGAAGCTGATTCGCGTTTGGAACTTTCGAACAGAAGCGGTGTACCAAACGGAGGCTTTCCAGATCGGGATCGAAAGCGAATACCTCCACATTTGGGTCCGTAAACAAAGCCACTGTGCTGTAAAAACCAATGGAGCTTCCGATATCCAGGACTACGCGGGGCTTATCCGCAGTGGCGCGAAGCCAGCGAATAAAAACGGCAATGCCGTCCGGTTCATACGACCTCCAGTCCTGCCGCAAAAAATACGCAGGCACGTTAAGCGTGACATCAGACGTGAGGGGATATTTCACGCTCCACCCTGTAGCATGCATCAAGGAGTAATAGGGACGGTGAAGAAGCTTCCACAAACCGGTGCAGTTTCGCAATCCAGGCAGATTGCGAAACGCGCGGGCAAAACGATACAGGGCATCAAAACTCATAAGGGAGTTCGAGACAGGACACGACGCCAGTTTTTTTGGAAATACCACCGCTTGGATTCGGCAACGTAATGATGCATAATCGCGCGGCACTCTATGGCCTCCGGCAGCCGTGGTAAGGTGATATAATCCTGCGCAGGGGCAATCGTGCAGGATTTTTCGGCAACAAGGATGGCGATGATCGCTTGCTCAAGATAGTAGTGCATGCCTTCGCGTTCCAGAAGCGTGCAGCACCAGGATTCTATTTTTTCCCAATCCAGATCGTCGCTACACAAACCCGTGAGGCCGACATTGACGCGCTCCGCCAGGGTTGCGCCAGCCAGTGAGTTGAGCAGCGCAGGGGAATAGCCGTAGGAGGTTTCTATATCCACTGCATGCAGTGGCTGCTGCGGAGAATCCAGCCAGTCGACGAGCAATGCGGGGTTGTGAAAAAAAAGCAGATCGGAATCGATGACGAGTTTCCAGCCGGAAGAACCAATATGAACATCGGTGAGTTTGCGGATATTTGGGTAGCTCAGCCGAAGTTTTTCAAGTGTGGGAAATTTTGCCAATGAAGGCGCAAGCCGGTCGAGAATCGTAGACTGTTTGAAAAACTGTGTTCCGGGAAACAGGCGGGTGAATTTTTCGCAGTCCGAATCTGTCAACGTGCCATCGTCATAAATCATGGGTCGGATGGTGCGTCCGGATTGACGCGCAAAAGTCCACAAACAGAAAATACTCTGATCCCAGAATCGGGCTCCGGTGAGAAGATGCAGATCAAGAGGAGTTCCTGAAGTGGGCAACAGTGCGGGAAGACTGCCCGCCGCTTTCATCATTTCACGCCGCCCCTCTGCGGTGCGCTGCTGCTCAAGCGGACCGCCTTCGCGAAGGATCACTTTGAGACGCGAAACGGGACGATACCATAAATGGTATGCTAGACGGCCAAGACTCATGGATTCACGGAGGGCGGCCGCGCCCACTTCTTTTCATTTTTGGCACTTGGACTTTCATACCGGTTTCCAAAAAACAATGTGCGAATAGTGGGGAAACGTCTCAACCAATTCCGCAGTCCGAGAGGTGTAACCTTCCGTGCGGTACGTCGAAAAATCTGTGCCAACGTGCTCACGAGGAGACGATGCAGCTCCGAGTCCGGAATTTCATTGCTGATGACGACATCGAGGGCAGGGAAGTAGGCGCGGCGGCCCAGTGTTTTATTTAAGCGTGCTTCAAGCCCATCAAGATTTTGCGTGGCCCGCGTATGAATGACCTTCACAGGAAGCGCGGCGAATTCATTTCGAAAGGGGACAAAATTAAACTCTGGACCGACCGGGGCAAAACGAAGTTTGGAATTCCACAGTGCCACGCGCAGGCTCTTTTGATCGCCGACATTCGCATAATGATAGGTTTGTTCATTATTCTGAGCGCGGAACTCCGCATACAGGCGCACCCACTCTTCAAAAAAACGATCAACCTGTGGTCCTTTATGAAAACCAAGCATACCGGCATTCGTTTCCGAATACGCATAAGGAACTCCTTCCACGTGATAATCGTGCCCTTCGAAAAGTTGTACGCCACATGCATCAAATTGATTCAATATGTCGAAAAGCTCAGACAGATCGGCAAACGAATGTGTATCTGTGTCAAGATAGACAAATCGATTGTAAGGACAGAGTCGCATTTCCACTTTATCGCGGAAGCCGAAACACGGTTGCTCCAGGATAACGAGATCATCCCAGAAAGGATTTATTGAGCGCACATTATCCGTAATCAGGCAAATCCGTCGGCCGGGATTGGTGCGACGAAGTTGTATGGCACTTTCTGCCGCTTCATAAAGATAGCGTTCGCCGGTAGCCACGTAAACAAAACCGCAGTCATGAATGGAGTCAGACATCTTAAAGTAAGGTGTTTAAATTTTTACACGGCCTGCAAAATGGCCGCAGGTTCCGCGCCAGCGAATGTATTGCGCGGGTGAGCTCCATGAGCGAAAGGTAAACCATGCTTTCATTTTACGAAAAGGAGCGGACCATTTGGGAATGGGTGGCCACGGATTCATTTCATGCCGGGTAAGTAGACGCATCCAGGATTCCTGAATGCCCTCATTGAGGCGGGCGAGATAATCAATGCGGATACGGCTCGCCGGAATGAGATGCGTAAGACACAAGTCGGGAAAGTAGGCCGTCTCCCAGCCCTCTTTCATAAGGTGTAAAATGAGATCATTATCGCCGCCGGAAGTAAGCTTGTCTCCGCGACGGTCTGAAAATTTTGAGGCGTCCACGCCTGCGAGCCATGTGCCAATTCCCGCACGGCGCAGTGCCATGCCAGCACCAACCGGGGCACAGAAGGGGTAGGCGGGGCGTCCTGTTTTTTTATCATGAAGCGGGCCGGAAAATCGAGGGGCATCTCCGGGATCGCGAAGCGCAAGGAGATCGTCAAAATCCCGCATCCACGGTGCCGGCTCGGATTCAAATTCGGGAAGGCAGCGTCCTCCCAGTGCGCCGACACGGGGATTTTCGGAAAAGTGACGCAGCGCATTTTCCAGATAATTCGGCGCAAGGATATTGTCGTCATCCACCATCACGATGAAGGGAGCCGTCGTTTCCAGAAAGCCACGCCGCCGCGCCGAGGTGAGGCCAAGTGCCGGTTCC
>JBDSIH010000055.1:0-1906 GCA_039918055.1 Chthoniobacterales bacterium | reverse complement strand
CCGTAGATCAGGCTGTAAACCACGTTGAAGAAAAACGGCAGAAGCGAAAGACCGAGTCCGAATGCGCCCCAGGTGCAAAGCTGATTGATCGGCTGCAGCTGGCGGAGATGCTCGTAAACTGTGGGATCCGCGATACGGCGCATCATGCCGCCCAATCCAAGATTGTGCATCGGGAAAAATGTCATGTTGAAAAATATAAATGTCAGCACGAAGTGGATCATTCCGATTGGCTCGCTGAGCATCCGGCCAAACATTTTTGGAAACCAGAAGTAAATCCCTGCAAAGACGGCAAAGATACTTCCGCCAAAAAGCACATAGTGAATATGCGCCACAATGAAATAGGTATGATGCACAAATAAATCCACCGGTGTGGATGCCATGAAAATGCCGCTCAGACCACCGATGACAAACATGGAAACGAAGCCCAATGCGAAGCACATGGAGGTCGTAAATTGAATGGATCCGCGCCAGACTGTGCCCAGCCAGTTAAAGGTCTTAATCGCTGATGGTACTGCGATGAACATTGTGGATACAGAAAATGCCGCACTCACGGTGAGGTTCATGCCACTGACAAACATGTGGTGTCCCCAAACCATAAACCCGAGAACGCCGATCGCCACCATTGCAAGCGCCATGGCCTTGTAACCAAAAATGGGTTTACGAGAAAAGACGGCTATAATTTCTGAAACCATACCCATCGCCGGCAGAATCATGATGTACACTTCCGGGTGACCGAAGAACCAGAAAAGATGCTGCCAGAGCAATGGCTGACCGCCTCCCGCAGGTTTGAAGAAACTCGTGCCGCAATTCAGGTCAAAAAACAAAAGCGCTCCCGCAGCGGAAAGCACGGGCACCGCCAACAGAAGAAGAATTGCGGTAATGAACAATGACCAGATCGGCAATGGCATGCGGAACATCCCCATGCCCGGGCAGCGCAGATTCACCACGGTCGTAATGTAGTTTACCGCACCGGCAATGGAGGAAAGCCCATTGATAAAAATACCAATACACCAAAGGCTCTGGCCCGTCTGCGTATGATTGTAGGCTGCCACCGCACTGAGCGGGGCATAAGCTGTCCATCCCGAAGCAGGTGCGCCACCGGTGCAAAAGAATGAAGACACGATGATAAGGCCGGAGATGACATATAGCCAGTAGCTGACTTCATTCAGCAATGGGAATGCCATATCGCGCGCACCCAGCTGCAAAGGAATGAGATAGTTTCCAAATGCTCCGATCAAAAGTGGCATAACGACCAGAAAAACCATAACCGTGGCATGCATGGTCACCAATGCATTATAGCCTGCAGGAACGATCACGCCGTCCGTAGCGATGGTCGCAGGAAGAAGATTTCCAATAAGAGGAACGACATGGCCGGGATAGGCCAGCTGGAAGCGAACGCCCATTGCAAGAGCGCCACCAATCAAAAGAAACGCAAGTGCGGTCCACAAATACTGAAGACCGATCATCTTGTGATCGTATGTCCAAAAGTAATAGAAAAACCAATGCGGACGGTGATGGTCCTGATGAGCAGTTGTTCCTGCGACTGGGCTTTCAGCGATGATGGTACTCATACGGCGTTATTTGTTATGTTCCGAGGCCTGAACGATATTCTTTTCGGTTGCAGCGTTCTGGAGGGCCGTTTGCTGTACTTTTCCGGCAAGCCATTTGTCGTACTCCTCCTGGGAGACTACACGGATTCTTGCCTTCATATTGAAATGCCCGGCGCCGCACAGCTGGCTGCAGGCGAGATCGAACTCACCCGTACGGATAGTCTGGAAACGAACCCAGGAAATAGTGCGGCCTGGCACCACATCCTGATAGAGACGGAATTGAGGAACGTAAAAGGAGTGAATAACATCACGGGAGCGCAGAAGAATGTGCACGACCTTATTGACCGGGATTACGA
>JBDSIH010000054.1:0-2185 GCA_039918055.1 Chthoniobacterales bacterium | reverse complement strand
AAACTACAGGGAACACTTCAGATAAATTTTAGCGGCGAGACAGCCTTTACCCCACAGCAGTTGCGAAACGGCATCGCTCGTGAAATAAGAGCAATCGAAGACTACGGCCTTGATGAGCCGAATGCCTATGATGCCGCATTCTTTCTCGAGGCGTTCTATCGCCGGAATGGATATTCGGAGGTGTCTGTCACATCTCGCATTACTGGCCCCTGGCAGCTTTCGTTAATTATTGTTCAGGGACCTCGCGCCACCATTGGCGGAGTTACCTTTCAGGGCAACAAGGCTTTTGATTCGACCACACTGACAAAATACTTGCTCGGTCCTACCCGCGAGCGCTATCCGCGCATCAGGAAATACATTAATCTTCCTTATGTTTTTGCAGATATTCAAAACGGTGCGGATATCGTATCTCGTTTTTATCTTTCGGCAGGCTATTTGAACGCCGTTATCGGCGCTCCCGTTGTGACATGGAATGCCGGCATGACATCCGCGCAGATCCACATGGATATTTCCGAGGGCAATCAGTATCGCTTTGGCGAAATCCGGATTGAGGGAAATGCGCACTATCCTCTCCCTACCCTGCGCGCTTTAATCGCGGAACAAACCGGCGGCATTTATACCGAGGGCAGATTGGCTGCGGCCGAGCGTGCGCTTGAGGACTATTATACAAAGCGCGGTTACTTTCAGGCGAAGGTGACAGCCAGCGCAAACCCTGCAGCCGCGCCGGACGGCCGTGTGCCGGTGGTTTTTTACATCGCGACAGGTTCACTATATCACTTCAAAGGCATAACGGTAACCGGGAACGAAAAGGTAAAATCCGCTTTCATCAAAAATCGCCTTCGCGGTCTGCAGGGAAAAACTTATGATCCCGCTCTCATCGACAAGCAATTTCGGGCTCTTACAAAAACCGGGTTGTTCCGCGATCTGCACATTGCTCCACAACCCACTGACGCAGATGAGATCCAACTCGATGTTACGGTAGAGGAAGCAAAAGCCAGGGAGTTTGGCATCGGCCTGGGCTTCGCCAGTTTCTATGGCGGCATCGTGGATCTGAGCTATCGGGATCTTAATATTTTTCATACAGGCCGCTCCTTCAGCGTTAACACGGAACTCACGCAACGCGGGGTTTTGGGCGAATTGCTTTACAAGGATCCCTGGCTTTTTGAGTCCGACTATTCTTTAAATCTGCGGCTTTACGCTATGGATCTTCAGCTCAAAGGTTATGCAAAAAACGCAATAGGGTTTCAGCCATCGCTCTCCCGTCAGCTAACGGAACACTGGCTGGTCTCGGGTTTCCTGCTTCAAAAATATGTCTCCCTTCATCATGTGGAAATACAACCTTCCAGCCTTACAGGACCTCAAAACTATTCCGTCACCTCAGCGGGATTGTCCCAGACCTTTGATTTCCGGAATAATGCGCTGTTGCCCTCGCGTGGTTTTATTCTTGTGTCCACGTTGGAATTTGCGCCGCAGGACGTCAGCGATATTTCGTTTCTGCGTGCGAGCATGCGCTTTTCCTATTACGTACCGGTAACTGCAAGATCCTATCTCGCCTTCGGTGCTCGTGCCGGCATCATGTCCTCCTTAAATCAAAGCGAACTCCCCATTGATGAGCGCTTTTTCAATGGCGGCGCGACTACCGTGCGGAGCTTCTCCGAGTTTACACTGGGCCCGAAAGATCGGGTTGGATACCCAATCGGCGGAGAAGGCTACACCGTTTTCAATGCGGAATATACTTTTCCGATCATCGGAGATTTACAGGGTGCCTTTTTCTTTGATGCGGGGAATGTTGTGCAAAATGCGGCGAATTTTGGCCTCGAGAATATGCGCTATGGCATAGGCGCAGGTTTTCGCTACAAGCTTCCCATCGGAGCCATACGTCTGGACTACGGGCTCAATCCTTCCCCGCAGCAGGGTGAGGCACAGGGAGCCTTTCAATTCGCCATTGGCGTAGCGTTTTAGCCGTGACATTTATATATCTCTTTCCGCACAAATGAAAACGATGCGCATGGGATAAACCACACGCCGCGCTTTTTGATAATTCAGGCGCTTATTTGTTTAAGCGAACTTTGGCTGGTTCGGATGCAAGCGCAGCAGAATTTATTCTTTCGCAAACTGCGCATCAAAAACGATATGCGATGGCGGGAAGTCCATTTTCTTTACGAAAGCACACGATTCGGTGGCG
>JBDSIH010000053.1:0-11161 GCA_039918055.1 Chthoniobacterales bacterium | reverse complement strand
TCCTTGCCGAAAATATGACGGATAAGACCGAGCCAGTCCGTCCGATTGCTGCTTGTGGGCATGGCGACGCCGAGGGATGACGTTAAAAACGGCTGTGAGAAATCGATGACTTTTTCGAGTTCGGCCTCCACGGGAAGTTCCGCGATGACGAAGTCGAGTTTCCCATTCTGCAGGTCGGGAAGCATCTGCTCGTAGGGAGTTTCCTTATATTCATAGCTGAGATTCAGCTGGCGGGCGAGGGAGGTCCAGAGATCCACGGAGAGGCCGGTCCAGAGGCCGTCGTCATTTTTAATCGCGTAAGGGGGTTTGTTATAAATGCCGACGATGAGTTTTTTCCCCGGAGGGATGATTGGCGGCGTGGGCGATGGCTCTTGTGCCGTGCATGCGCCAAGGGTGAAGAGAAAGCAGAAAATCAGACGTATGAGGGAAGCGGTACGCATCGTGGAGTGAGGACTTTCTATTCGAAAACACGCTGCCGCTCAAGGAGGTTTAATAATAGATGTTTGCGATGGCCCGGCGGAGAGTTTGTCGGATTTAGGTCCATTGCGGCGTGGAGCGCGGAATGTCCCGCAAAAAAGTTATCTCCTACACCGCGGTGGCGCGACGGAGAGCGTCGACGAGAGCGGACTGTTGAAGGGGTTTGGTGAGGTAATCATCCATTCCGTAATCAAAGCACTGGCGGCGCTCTTTGGGCATGACGTCTGCTGTGCAGGCCGCGATGTAAACGCGCTCGAGCGTATGGCTTTCCTCCTCGATGCGGCGGATCTCTCGCGTGGCCTTCAGGCCATCCATGCCAGGCATATGAATATCCATGAAAATGAAATTCGGGCGTTCGTCGCGGAAGGTCTCCACGGCTTCACCTCCGGTTCTCACGTGGCGTGGTTTGTAGCCCAGTCTCGTGAGCATTCGGATGATGAGCTTGCTGTTAATGAGATCATCTTCGGCAACGAGAATATTCAGCGGATGGTGCGTGGCGAAGGTTTCATCATACGGTTGCTCTACGGAGAATTCGGCAACAACGCTGCCCTCAGGTGCAATTTCAAGGGGAATGTCGAAGGTAAAGGTGGTGCCCTGGTCCGGCGTGCTTTCCACGGAAATTTCGCCACCCATCAGCTTCACAAGATACTCGGAAATGGAGAGGCCGAGGCCCACGCCGCCGTAGCGCCGGGCAATCGAATTGTCGGCCTGCACGAAGGGTTGGAAAATCTGCTCCACCTTTTCCTGCGAAATTCCGATGCCGGTATCCTGAACGTAAAATTCCAGCCACGTGCGGATATCATCTTTCCGTTCCCCGCCAGGGCGTACGCCGAGCGTTACGCAGCCGTGTTCGGTGAACTTCAGGGAATTGCCCGCGAGGTTGATTATGATCTGGCGTAGACGGCCGGCATCGCCGACAAGGAGTTTCGGAAGGTTGGCGTGAATGTCGGTCTTGAATTCCACCGGCCGGAAACGCGTGGTCGAGGTGAGAAGAACGCGGACATTCTCCAGCAGGTGAGACGGGGAGAACGGAGCAAGCTCAACCTCAAGTTTACCGGATTCCATGCGGCTGTAGTCGAGGACATCATTAATGATGCGTAGCAGGGCACGGCCACTTTCCTGGATGGTGTGCACATATTCCAATTGCTCCACGGGGAGCGGGTGCTGGGCGAGCAGGTCGGCGAAACCAAGTACGCCATTCATCGGCGTGCGGATTTCATGGCTCATCACCGCAAGGAAGTGCGCCTTGGCCTGCTCGGCGGCCTGCGCCTTGTGTGTCAGAGATTGCTCGCGCTCGAAGGCGAGGCGGGAGTCGGTAATATCCTGCACGGTTCCATGCAGGCCGATGATTTCGCCTTTGTCATTTTTATCAATACGCCCGGAGGCTTTTAAAAATGACCGGTCGCCATCCTTGTGGACGAGCTCGAGCTCCTCATCGTAGGGAATACCTTGTTCCAGTGCGGCCTTCACGGCTGCCGCAAGTCGCTCCCAGACTTCGGGGGTAAAATACTTTTGATGGTCCTCGTAGGTGGGTGGGGGTAGCTCGGGATCGCGTCTATAAATTTCATACAATGTCGGAGACCAGGTGACGCGGCCGCCGGGGTGGAGCGCCCAGTTTCCCATCCTTGCGATCTGCTCGGCTTTAAGGAGAGATGCGCGGTTTTGCCGAAGCATGGTTTCCGCCTTATTCCGCTGCTTCAGGTAGTTCCGCAGCATTAGATAAGTGATCAGCAGGAAAGTAATAACCAGCACGGAGAGGGCGCTGATGACCCAGGAGACGACTTTCTGGCGTTTTTGCGTGTCGCGCTGTCTCAGGCTGAGTAAACGCATTTCCTCGAGGTGCATGTTGTTCAACAGGCGGCGGATATTACCTGTTTGCCTGTTCGGATTCGTCATGGATTCTTTTTGCGCAGCACCGAGCCCCTCTGTTTCTGCAAGCTGGATGAGCTTATCCTGATAGGTCATCTGCTGGTCTCTGAGAGCGCGTAAAATTTTGATCGATTCCTCCTGCACGGGATTATCCCGGGTCAGAGAGGCCACACGCTCGATCTGGGTGCCCGCCGCGGTCTTTGTAGCGACTATCGATTTCAGGGACGTGGATTTTCCATCCGTGAGATAGGTCCTGTTTGCTGTTTCGAGGTCGCGTAAAGCGTTCATGGTCGCCTGCAATTCCTCCATCACGCTCAGGGTATGGTTTACCCATGCGTCCGCCTTGCTAAGTTTAAGCGTATTTAGTTGGGCGACAATGCAGGCAAAACCGAGCGCGACTGCTGCCATCGCAAACGCAATAGCCAGACTTCTTTCCACAGCAATTCTCATCGCGCGCAGTCTTTCTGTGAAATAAATATACCCGCAAGACGCAGACTTAATCCGTTAAGGGATGAGACGCGCTGTGTGTATGCTAAGTTATATCTCATTTCCATGAAAAGTTGAGAAGGGAGAGCCTATCTTTTAAGGTATAACCGACAACTTTATTTTCGGAAAAATACGAAGCGAGAGCCCGGTGCATTAAAAAGGCCAAACATTCATTCCTGGATGTATTGCGCCCCGCCTTAGTGACACATTAATTTTACAAAAGATTGATTTGCAACGAATTCCTACACTTGTTTGATTCAGTAAATGAAGGCACCTCTTCTCTATATAGGCTTACTAATGGCTTTTGTGATCAGTGCGCAGGGGGAACTAAAATTGCCGGGGTTCTTCTCGGACCACATGGTTTTGCTCGCTGGCGGGAAAGCCCCGATCTGGGGCACAGGCGCTCCGGGGGAAGTCGTCACGATCACGTTTGATGGTATCGCGACAACCGTAACCGCCGATGCAAATGGACGCTGGCGTGCGGAATTACCACTTCAGCCGGAAGGGCATAATGCGGATATTACGGTTGCGTCTTCATCGGGCAAAAAAATCATTCACGATGTGCTGTGGGGTGAAGTGTGGTTTTGCTCCGGGCAGTCGAATATGGCTCGACTCCTTACGTCGACCGCGAATGCCGACCGCGTTATCGCTGCCGCACAGGATCCGAAGCTGCGTATTTTTACGACGCGCCAGACGGGCAACATGAAGCCTCAAAACGATCTCGAAGGTGAATGGAAACTTGTGACGCCCGAAAACGCGAAGAACTTTTCCGCGGTGCCGTATTATTTTGGAAAGAAAGTGCGCGAGGTCACGGGGTTTCCCGTCGGCATGATTGTCTCGGCGTTTAACGGCAGCAAAATCTCGAGCTGGATCAAACTTAAAGCCCTCGCTGCAAACCCCGCCACCAAGGTTGAAGTGACGGTCTGGGATGATTATTTGAAAACGCGCCCCAAGCTGGAAAAAAAGTACAAGGCCTCCCTGGAAGCGTGGAAGCTTGAACAGGTAAACGCAAACCGCGAAGGGAGAGCCGCCCCGCAAAAGCCCGAGCCGCCTGAGGGGGTGAATTATCAAGCCGCACCCGGCAGTCTTTTTAATGCCATGGTGAATCCCTTTGCCGGCTACGGCATTCGCGGGTTTCTGTGGTATCAGGGAGAGTCTGATGCGGATGGCCGCGCCGAGCATTATGGACCCGCATTCGCCGAACTCATCACCAGTTGGCGGCAGCACTGGGGAAGCATGATTCCCTTCTACTACGTGCAGCTTCCGAATTACGACCCTTACCCCGCGCAGAACTGGGCATACGTGCGAGAGCTTCAGCGCAGGGCTTTGACAATAGAGAAAACGGGAATGGCCATAACCATCGACATCGGCGATGCAAAAAAAGTGCACCCCATGAATAAAAAAGATGTCGGCAATCGCCTTGCCCGCATCGCCCTTGTGAATGACTACGCACAGGAAATGGAATCCACCGGGCCCATGATCCGCGAGGCGAAGTTCAAAGACGGAAAGACCTATCTTGAATTTGATCACGCGAATAATCTCAAAACGACCGATGGGAAACCGCCTCGCGGTTTTGAAGTCGCGAGCGAGAAGAGTGATTTCAAGCCCGCGAAAGCCAGCATCGACGAGAAAGGCATCGTGCTAAAATGCCCCAACGTCTCCGCGCCGAAATACGTCCGCTATGCCTGGGCGCCAAATCCTCCGGTGAATCTTGTAAATGGCGATGGCCTTCCCGCCTCGCCATTTAGGCTGGATGTGAAGTAATTTAGAAAACGCAAAATTCAGGTATAAATACCCCAAATTTGTCCAAAAACGCCGTGTTTTGGTCAAAAAATGCCATTTTCCGTAAAATCCTAAAAAGGCAAAAATGGATATATTAATGCAAAATCTCGTCTATTCTTCCATTAGGAACACATCCTATTAACCATGGAATCCATTGTCGCCCTTTTCGTTCTCGCTGCGCTTATTTGCGCATATCGCCGCCGGGCGAGGGAGGCGACCGTGCTGCTAGCGATCGGGCTGGCGGGTATTCTGGCTCTGCTCGGGTGCCATGCCACTACGGCTCTGAAGCTCCTCTTTTGATATGTTTCGGGGCTACTGGATACGTTTTCTGGCGTGGGTGCAGATCGTTACGGTTTGTGTGATTCTGAGCGGCAGCCTCGCTTTTGAATTTCTTCAGCATGAAATACCCTGCCCGCTCTGCGTACTGCAGCGGCTGAGTTTCCTCCTCGCCTGCGTCGGCCCTATTCTGATTTTACGCGCGCGGGATGAGGAAATCGAATCGCACAAAACGTATGATGCCCGTTGCTTTGCGCTCACGATGTTTTCCGCACTGGTCGGGAGTCTGGTTTCCATCCGCCACATCCTTTTGCACATCATCCCCCCGAATCCGGGCTACGGTCCGGTTGTTTCCGGGATGCACCTGTATACGTGGGCGCTTCTTGGCTTTGGATTCCTTCTCACGACAAGCGCGGCAGGCGTTATGTTTGTCGTCACCCAGCCGCGGAAAATTTCACCGACATTGGTGCGTTACACCCTGTACTGGATCATGGCAGTCGCCGTTCTTCTCATCGCCGCCACCATCGGGCTGGCAGGCTTCCATGCGCTGATGGTGGATGATCCTACGCGCTACGAATTGCTGAGGCAGCTTCGGATTACGCGGTAATTTATCAGGGGGGAGATTGCTTTATTCCACTTGCAAAGCATTAGAGAAAGCGGGCGTCTTTTTTGTCGTAATTTGGTATATTTAAGCACAACTTTACTCCTGCAAACTATTATGAAGCGACATCGCGCACTTGAATTTCTAGGTTATGGAAGTGCAGCGCTTGGATTGGGGTTTATCAATTTATCTTCGATCGGAGCTGGTATATGGGGTGTAAAGATTCACTCTTTATTATATGTGGGATTATTCTTTTCCATCGGTCTATTAGTTTCCGCGTTTATTGCAATTTTTGCGCCGAAGACAGGGCGGGGGCTGGCTGTTATTTCTTTGACGGGGATGGGGGTGGTTTGGATTCCCGGGGCGAGTTCCTTAATTCCCGCGCATGACATTTTTGTTCGGCCTTTTGGCTATGTTGTCTTTGCCGGTTATCTGGCAGTGGTTGCATTTGCGTTATTTTATCCGATGCGCTGGCGTTATAGTTTGTTGGCGTATGGTTTGGTAATTATTTTGGCGATTGTTTTTGCGGGAGCGACATTTACCAAGCGGTATCTTTCCGGCGAGTATGCATATCCCGCCATTGTCCATTTTCTTTGGATCCCTGCGCCTGCTGACAGTCTTGTTATTATTCATGACAAGGAGGGGGTGATGGATGCGGAATTGCAAAAATACTTATCCAGTAATGGTATTTACGGCACATTAAAGTGGCAGGGAGGGTCGGGAGGCACGAACGCGGGGCACAAGGTATATGTCCTGATGCAGGAGCAACTTCCCGAAGCGAAACGTCTGCCATTTCCGCGTGAGGGGAATATTATTTATGCTTTTGATGGTGCGAAGTGGATTACGCTGCCTTCAGACGCCAAAACTTATCCGCGGTTTGCAACACTGGAGCCGGAAAATTCCAAGACCATGCTGATGGAGGAATCTATCAATGGCGGTCGCCAGGTCGGTGAAGCATTTCGCTGGCCCGCGAGATAACCTGCTCTACGCCACCGGCTGCGTGTGCGCGGAGACGACTTCGCTTAGGAGGCGGTCAAATTCTTCGAGGCCGGTACTGGGGATGATGACGGAATTGCGGCGGCCGTGGGCCTCTTCGGTGATTTTCAGAAATCTGCCGCGGTCGTTTTCGCGGAACTCGATGAAGATGTGCTTTCGCTCAACTTGCAGTTCGCGGGCGGCAATGATGTTTTCCATAATTCCTGGGGGCAGTCGCTAAGTCGGAAAAGTGCCAGAAATGCCTCTGGCTTCACAAGTAATTATTTGTCACGTCCGCGGATTTTCCCGGCCATGCGGAAGTCGATCTGGTGCTTGAATGTATCCACCCGGGCGACCACGACATCCAGCTCATCGCCGACCTTGAAAATCCGGCGTGTGCGGCGGCCGACGATGCGGTTCAGCACGGCATCGTGGATATAAAAATCATCATCCAGGGAGGAGACATGCACGAGCCCGCTGATGAGGTAGTCGGGCAGCTCGACGAAGAAGCCGAAATTCCGGACGTCCATGATGACGGCCTTGAATGTCTGGCCTTTCCTGTGCGTGATCTGGTCGTTAAAATATTCGAGCTTCTTGCAGCGCACGGATTCTTTTTCCGCCTCGGCGGCGACGCGTTCCGTAGTCGAAATATGGTCGGCGATTTTTCCGAGATCCTGTGAGGATGGGCCGACTTTCGTGCGGCCGATCAGGTGCTCCAGCGAACGATGCACGATGAGATCCGCGTAGCGCCGGATCGGGCTGGTGAAGTGGGTGTAATCTTTTTTCGCCAGGCCGTAGTGGCCGAGCGGTTCGGTGGCATAGCGTGCGCGCTTCAGGCTTTTCAGCAAACCGATTTTCATAGCGGCTTCCTCGGGTGTGCCTTTCACGCGTGCGAGCAGGCGCTGGAGTTCGTCGCGGTTATTAAGGTCTCCGATCTGGATGCCGTGGCCGATGGCGAGATCGCGAAATTCATTGAGCCGGTCGGGATCGGGCGTCTCATGCACGCGGTAAATCGAGGGCTGGCGCTTAATGTGAATTTCGCGTGCGACGCATTCATTTGCGAGCAGCATGAATTCCTCAATCAACTGGTGAGAGGGATCGTTCTCGATTTTCTCGAGCTTGATGGGCTTGCCGTTTTCATCCAGCCAGACTTTGATTTCCGGGAAATCCAGATCGAGCGATCCGCGGGTAAAGCGGTTTTTGCGCAGAATGGCGGCGAGCTCCCACGCGGTATGCACGCGCTCGGCGACGGGGGTATTCGGCGCGTCTTTTAGCAGCGCATAGGCTTGCTTGTAGGTGAGGCGGGCGGCGCTGCGGATCACGGTCTTTGCAAACCGCACGGAGTGGATTTTCCCCTGCTTCGTCAGCTCTGCCATCACGGAAAAGGCGAGGCGGTCCTCGTCGGGCTTCAGACTGCAGATGCCATTACTCAATACTTCCGGCAGCATGGGGACGACACGGTCCACGAGATACACGCTGTTTCCGCGCGAGACGGCTTCCTTGTCGAGTTCGCTCTTTGGAAGGACGTAGTGGGAGACATCGGCGATGTGGATGCCGACGCTCCAGCCCTTGGAAGTGCGCTGCACCTCGATGGCGTCGTCGTAATCCTTCGCATCATCGGGATCGATGGTGATGATCATGCGTCCGCGCAGATCTTCGCGGCGCTTCAGTTCCGCATCGGGAATTTTCGAAGGGATGTCCGACGCTTCTTTAATGACTTCCGGCGGAAACTCGACGGGCAGTCGGTGCTTGCGGATGATCGAGAGCATGTCCACGCCCGGCGTGCCGGTGGTGCCCAGCACTTCGATGATGGTGCCTTCGGGATTGATGTGGCGCGAGGGCCATGCGTCCAGCCGCGCCACGACTTTGTCGCCGGGTTTGCAATACAGCGGCGGGGTGGGGGCGGAGACGTAGAGGTTGTGAACAAAGCGAGGATCATCCGCGACGACGTAGTGGAAATTCTTCGACTGCTGGATCGTGCCGACGATGGTCAGGTTTGCGCGTTCGAGAATGCGGATGACACGGCCCTGGCGTTTCTGTGGCGGGCCAGATTGCCAGCGGTCGGTATTTCCCGCCGTGCTGGAGATGCGCGCCACCACGCGGTCGCCGTGCATGCCCGTCCAGGTATTTTCGGCCGAGACGAAGAGATCCGCCTGCCCCTGTGTTTCGGAAAGGATGTGCGCCGAGCCGCTGGGGTGAAATTGAATGACGCCGGTAACGAGGTCGGCCTCGGATGGCAGGACGTAGCGATCCTTGCGGACGCGGGCAATCGAGCCGTCCTTCTCCATAGCGACGAGCAGTTCCCGAAGCCGCGAGCGGTGGGACGGGTGGAGATTGAGGGCTTTAGAGATTTCGATCTTATCCAGCGGGGCGCGTTTACGAAGAATATCGAGTACGCGTTTGCGAAGATCGCCGGAATTATCGGTGTTTTTACGGGAAGCGGGTTGAGGAGACATTGCGAACTTTGGGCAGCATCTAAGAAAATGCTTGCAGATGCGACCATAGAGGAGAATATTTACATTGTAAACACGTTATGAAAAAGCCCCCCTCTTCCCAGAAAGCTTTTACCCTTATAGAGCTGCTTGTTGTTATCGCCATTATCGGAATTTTGATGGCGTTGCTTTTCCCGGCTATCAATGGTGCGCTTAACAACGCCAGGAAGGCCACTGCCAAAACGGATGTCGTGATGATCGCCTCAGCCATTACGGCCTTCGAAAACGAATACGGCAAATTCCCACCAGGAGGCAATGACACGACAGGCAGCAGTGTGCAGGGAGACATGCTCACAACTCTAATGGGGCAGAACACTACGTATAATCCACGCGGCATTGTATTTCTCGATATAGCCAACGCCATGCCTGGCAAAAAAAGCGGCTATTACGATAGCGGCGGCGGCACCCCACAGTTTGTTGATCCTTGGAATCCGCCAAAAGCTTATCTCGTAATGATGGATATCAACTACAAGGGTAGCCTTCCGGATCCCATTTACCCCAGTGGTAATATCCGCAAACATGTATTGGTTTACAGCGCCATACCGAAGATAAGTGGTCTCGATAATACCAATCTGCGGGTAAATTCCTGGCAGTAAGTTTGTTTCCCGTATCGGGAAATCGGGTAGCCCTAGTTTTTTACTTTAAGCCCGCTGTAGCCGGAGCGCGAGGAAGGTATATAATGCCTTTACCCAGCCGGCCATGTAAGCGACCAATAGCAGGGTAATTACCACGCCCGCCACTTCCATTCTGTAAAGCGCGTTTTTGTGGTGATGCGCGTGAATGATGCTGAGAAACAGAATGGTCGCCGGGATCAGGAAAAAAACATACGGCGGCGACGCTTTTTTTGCGGGTTCCGGTAGGTCGATGGTGGTGGTCCCAGGGCCGTAGACCTCTACGGGAGCGGCATCTTTCCGGAACAGTTTTCTCAAATTGTGAATGGTCAGCAGGTGACGCCTGATATCGATTGGCCGGATGACCGCGAAGTAAAGGACGATGGCAACCGCTACGGAAAGCAATGCCGTGATCAGGCCCCAGTTTGCTTTGGACACATACGGGAACAATGAAGCCGCAATCGTGTAGTGAACGAGGTAAACAGGGTACGACAATTCTCCCACCCAGCGATCAATCGGATTATTGCCAAGCAGCGCAAAGAGAAATGCAATTCCCACCGCCCACAGCGGATAAGTGCACAGGGACCGCCACGCCCATGTCGAATGCCCGAGAAAATAATTTTCAATCAGGTTGCAGACTATAAGGGCAACGCAAACAACTACAAACGCAATGGGGAAAGCCCGCTTGCGGTTGAACGAAGGCAGCCAGGATTTTCCGCTCGCACGGAAGCAGGCGTAAATCCGGAAGCCAAGCATGCCGAGCAGGAATTGGCTGATTTCAAACGGAAAGAAACGATACATCCACGGATCGTAATTCAGATGCAGATTCATGCTTGCGTAGAACCGCAGCATAAAAAATGAGACGACCAGGATGAGAAGGTCGCGCGAGCGCAGACGGTTGAAAAATGGCGCCAACACGTAAAAGGACAATTCGACGCCCACCGACCACGCCTGGGGAATGATGAGATAGCGCCAGAGCGGATTAGTATCCTTTCCAAAAGCTTCGGTCATCTGAAACGTTTGCCCCAGGGGATGACTCAGGAACATCACCCAATCCTGTCCGAATAAAGTAATATTCGAAAACGAGGCGAGCCCTATACCCGCCATTCCATTGGCCTCAAAAGGATGCGTTACAAAACGCTGTAGTGTCAGCCATTGCCCGGAGTGCCATCCGGAAAACAGGCTCCAACCCACAATGAGAAGCAGAACAATCCAATAGAGGGGAAAGATTCGCAGAAAGCGGCTTAGATAAAAGTCGTGTTTATTCGAGTAGCGCGAGGAGAGTACCAGCGCCATGTAAAAACCGGAAATGATGTAAAATATCTGCACCGAGCGATTCCCGTCGTGCGTATCCCATGGAAAAATCGGGGAGGAGTGGGCCGTAACCACGCAGAGCGCGAGATACAAACGAAGAATTCCCATGGCGTTAGTGATGAAGCTCTAAATACACCATATGCTCAAGCGAATGTTTCGTGCGGCAGGGAGAGGTAACCCATCCTTGCATTCGAATATTTCTTAAACTGTCGTTTTGCCCGTAATCTCCGGAGAAAGGATGTGATTCCCCGATTATATGCTGCAGTATGTATTTCAGG
>JBDSIH010000052.1:0-1844 GCA_039918055.1 Chthoniobacterales bacterium | reverse complement strand
TCCCTTCATTTTTCTTACCGGCACACGGGATTTTAAACTGACGGATCAGGAGGTCCTTAATCTTCGTAAATATCTGCAGATAGGCGGTGCTATCTGGGGAGACAGTTCCGTGCCCGGGCAACGTTCCCGCTTCGACATCGCTTTCCGCCGTGAAATGCGGCGTGTAATACCGGACAAGGACAAGGATTTTGAAGTCCTGCCGAAAGAGCACCCTCTCTTTACAAAAGGGTATTTTCCGGAAATTCGAAACGTGGTTCCTGGCTTGAATCATTACGATGAGCCCGTCTATGCCATGAAGCTAAACGGTCAGGTTGCCATTCTGTATACGGCAAATGACTACGCGGATATGTGGCAGATAGGCCTCTATACCGATCCGCAAACGCATAAAGTGATCATCGACAGGCGCCTCAGCGCCAAAGGCGGCTACGAGGCCATTAATCCAGATATTTTAAACTACGAGGGGAGCTATCTGCATAACCTTTCCCCTCAGTCTCTGGAGACGAGCTATAAATTTGGAGCAAATATCATTGTTCATTTTCTGACACGCTGGGATGACCTGGTTCGCACTCAGCGCCTATAATGGCTTCTGTTTGTTGAAGATCGCAAAAATCCATTTGTTCCTTTTGGGAAATTCCTTTTATACTATCCAAAGACACGTCGTATGAAGGTTCCCCATTTTAATAACCCGGTACTCCAGAAGATTGTTGAGCGATTCAGTCGTTCCAGGGATTTTACCATTTCGTTTTTCCTTCACTTCCTTCTCGTTGCCATTTTCGGGACGACCGTACTTTTCAAGGCAACGCAGGAACCGCCGGATTTCGAAGGCGGGGATCAGGGATTTGTGAGTGGTGAGCAGAACAGCGCCCCTCCCGCTCCTGCCCAGCAGAATCCTACGGAGCAAACCTTTACGGTAACGCCTCCGACAGACAGCTCACCGATTCAGACCATTACCACTACCAGCACCACTCCTCTGGATTTTTCCATGAGCACGGTGGTGACGCCGGATATCCAAAAAGCTCCTCCTAAAGCCGCGCCTACCACGGCGACCGCCTCTCCGAGGGTGAGTTCATCGGGGCTGAGCGCGGCGCAGGCATCGCAGATTGGAGCATTTACCGGCGGTTGGGGAAAAAATACAGGCAGCGGCACGGGAACCCGCCAGCGGGAATTTGAATTCACAGCTTATATTGGTCAATACAGCGGAGGAAACTGGAGTTCCACCGTACGCGTTCTGAATAACAAGATTACCGCAGGGAGTCTTCCCAATCTGCTTTACTATATCAGCAAATGGTCGAATGGAAAAATCAAGACCAACGATCAGAACGTAAAGGCAATTCGACTTGATAGTGATGACCTCTTCAAGCTCAAGCCACCGTTTATTTTTATTACAGGAACGCGGAATTTTGTGCTGTCCGACAAGGAAGTAGAAAATCTCCGCAAATACGTCCAGCTTGGCGGGGCGATCTGGGGCGACTCCTCTGTGCCGGGACTGCGCTCCCGGTTTGATATCGCTTTTCGTCGCGAAATGAGACGCGTTATTCCTGACAAGGACAAGGACTTTGAAATCCTGCCGAAGGAACACCCGATCTATACAAAAGGTTATTATCCTGAAATTCGCGATGTCCCTGCCGGGCTGAATTACTATCGTGAACCTATCTACGCCCTGAAAATCTATGGCGAAATTGCCATTCTTTATACCGCAAATGATTACGGCGATATGTGGCAGATCGGTCTATATGAAGATCCCAAGACGAAAAAAATGGCGATCGATATGCGCATGGCTGCAACGGGCGGATACGTGGCGATCAATCCTGATATTTACCATCATATCGGATCTTACCTTCACA